>JARFXS010000093.1 GCA_029194465.1 Candidatus Nitrosocosmicus sp. | reverse complement strand
TGATAATACTAATTACTTTACAAAAAAGGGCACGATAAATTTCTACGTTCCTCCAGATTTTAAAAAGTCAAAGCTTCTTGGAAGTGAATTATTTTGGATAAAAATCGAGGATACAGATAACCTGTTTGAGGGTAATTTTCATTTGCTTCCTAGTATAAGTGGTCTTTATCATAATACTACAATTTGTCTCAATTCTTCTATTGTAGAGAATGAGGTCCTCTTCAGAGATGAATCAAATTTAGATGATGTAAAATTTGCGTTCTTAAATAAACCTGTAATTTCCTCTACAAATACACTAACAACTAAAATGGATACGTTAAACCAAGGAGATGAAGAGGAAGTCTGGATTAGAGAGGATAAACATATTTCAAATGACGAGAGGGAATTTTTGTTAAAAAATAACAGATTGTTGGAAATAAACGACCCTAGACAGAGAACTACTGAGACATGGATAAGGTGGATGGACATGAACGATTCATCATTAAAAACGGGCATTTATGATAAAGGGCCTCTTGAAAATTTTTCTAGGAGGTATTATATAGATAGAGTAAACGGAGTATTAACTTTTGAACCTATTTTCGAAAGTAATTTACAGAATATGCGAGACTCAAACAATCTTTATCTTAATATACTTCGAAATGTCGATCTGACTAGCATCAAGGCCATAAGAGCCTCTTATAGGACAGGTGGAGGGAGTTTTGGAAATATTCAAGAAGCCCAGATAAAAAAACTAAAAAGTTTGTTATCTTCAATAGACTCGGTAATAAATAATGCAGCTGGAGAAGGGGGATCCAATGTTCAAACAGTTGAGAATGCTATGGAAAAGTGGCCACATATTATCCAGAGTAAAAATCAAGCAGTTACCTTTGAGGATTATGAGAATCTAGTCGAAAATAAGTTCATGTCTGTTTTAGACGTTAAATGTTTTCCTACTACCGATAAAAACGGTCTATTCAAACCAGGCCACATTTTGGTTGTAATTATCCCAAAACTTGAAGACAAAAATAAAAAACCAAACACCGATAATAATAGAGATAGATGCAGAGGGTGATAGGGGCCAACAGTCCAAAATAATTTTAAAAAATAAAGCGTCATACCCATCAATAGGATTACTAGAAAACATTAAAGAATACCTTAAATCAACTTCTAGTAGTATTGTTACTGCTTCAAATAATTTGCATGTAAGAAATTTTAAATATTATTCTGTTTTTGTGTCTGCAAAAATATATATCAAAGATATAAACTTAATCTTGGAAACAAGACAAAAGTGCTTGGACAGCTTGGCAAAATATGTAGATCCCGTGACTGGAGGAAGTGACAGTAAAGGCTGGACTCTTGGTAAGATCGTATATCCTTCTGATGTAGTCAAGCTATTTTTTGAAATCAAGAGTATAATCCATGTCAATAATATAGTAGTTAAAATTCATCCTGACGAAATTGATGACGATAACAAGGAGATAGTTTATTTGTTTAATCAACAGTTGGATAACATCGATAGTATCAAAAGCAAAAATAAAAATGATACACCCGGGTCGTTTTTACCAAAAGACAAAGGAGATATTACCTATTGTGAAAAAAATAGTATCAGTAACAATAAGAGCTCAAACTTAAACAGTCATTTCCAAGGTGATAAAGTATTAATAAATCAATTTGATGACTCAGAATACAGTGAATCCTTGCAGAATCAATTAGAAAATACAATCCCAAAGCATGGAATGATGTACGATGGTGGAAGTCATGATTTACAAATAGAAGTATTTGACGATTCCACTTAATACTAGTAGTGTCTCTGGTAGAAGTTTGGGGTATACTAGTTTAAATTATTTAGGTCAGTTAGTAAAGACTCCTCTAAAGCTTGACAACTACTAAAACTGAGTCAATACAAAAAACGATAAAAACAAGTCCGATTATAGGATGAAAGTAGAACATATATGTCTATTGAAAATTTTAATCTTGATGACAAATCCTTTGATCAATTAGTAGAAGAATCTAGAAAAAAAATTCCTCAAGTGAGCACTCAATGGACAAATTTTAATATTTCTGATCCAGGTATAACCCTGTTAGAATTATTTGCATTTTTGACAGACAATCAGATTTATGCATTAAACAAGATTACAAAAAATCAATATTTAAAGTTCTTAAAACTGGTCGGAATTATACCAAATGAAGCTTCTCTACCTAAGGTCGAAGTGACCTTATTTTCTAGTGGATTTTCCTCGGAAACTAACACCTATACGTCTTGTAAAAAAACTTTTTTGCCAAAAGGTACCCGATTAGCGTCCAAAATGGAAAATTTGTTTTTAGAAACAGATGAAGATTTATGCTTTATTTCCTCTTTAAGGGTAAAAAGATGCATAACATTTTCAAATGATCAAATCTTTGAAAACGATCTGTCTAACGTAATTTCATATGATAACGGTACTGCAAGTACTGTTACCTCTCTACATTCACCTGTTAGACATAATACAAATAAAACCAATAAATCAATTTTGGATGAATCCAAAAAACCTTTCTTCTATGTTTTTGGGCCAAATGCTGAAGAAAATAGCAGATTTTACCTGAGTTTAGAATATGAAGTAACTGATGCAGATAAAAATGGCGATCAAAAAACAAGATATACCTTTATACTTTGGCATCTATGACCTCGATCTCCCTCACGTCGGAACACATGGAAGCGAAAATCAATCAGATTTTTTGGACAAAAGCTTTTACAGTATTATCAATTGGGAATATAAATTTGGAAATATCGACATGAATGGAATTTCGCATAAAAACTACACTATTTTTGGCGTTTCAAGCGCATCTTGGGCTCCCTTGAAATATCCAAAGACTATACAAATTCATTTACTCATAGTGGGAAAATACACTTTAGGATTCCTTGCGCCAAAATAGATGATAATGCGACTAAAAACGACAGTCTGGCTCAGGGCAACCCTGGTAAAAAATAATAACTATTTTATACCTCCAAGGTTAAAGTCAGTTCTTTGTAATACTTTATCTTGTACCATGGGGTTTACTACTGAACAGATGCTGAAAAACAGGTCGGCGGTTTTAGCTGAGAGTAAGTGGATTGGGGAAAATCCACTGGCAGTTGATTTAGATGCTGATCCATTCCTATTGAGCAATGGACTTGCAAATCAAACATTTGATGTAGACGATTTCACACGACTACCGATTCTAACCGGTAAATCATTGAGTATCGAAGATAGACATAAAAACTCTGAAGAATGGGAACAGGTTGATGATTTTGACTCGTCTGGACCGCTTGATAAACACTATGTTATTCTTGATAAAAAAAATGGAGTTATCAAGTTTGGTGATGGCGAAAATGGAGAAATTCCTCCAATAGGAACCAAAATAAAAATCAAGTACAAAACCGGAGATTTAGAAAACAATTTGTTAATTAATGAAGGAAAAGTGCTTGAAATAGATTCATATTCCAGTTCATCACTGTTTTCTCCAGAAAAATCGAAAAGTGAAATATTTGGAATAACCCTGTTACCATCAACTATGGGAAGGTTGGACGAAGGTTTGAAGGAAGCAGTGGTTAGAGCAAGACAGGAACTGCTTGTACCATTTAAGGTAGTTAGCAAGAAAGACTGTGAATATATTGTTATGAATACCCCTGGCCTTAGAATAGGAATGGTTAAGGTATTTACCAATGAAGAGATTACAATATCGCCATCATTTATTAGCGTTTTAGAAATATCAAAGGGAAAGTTAGATATTATCACTATTGACAATCCTGAACTTTTAGTAAATACTATATTTGTTTTAGCAATACCTTATTCTTTATCGGAAAAGCCTATGCCCAACGTACCTTTTTTGAGTTCTATACTAAAGCATATTGATAAACATAGGCTGGTCACAACACGGGTGAAAATGGTAATTCCGGAATATCTTGACGTGTATATTACCGCAGAGGTGAAAATACAAAATCAATTAATTGATAAAAATAGATTAAAACAAGAAATTTATGATGCTTTGGACCATACTTTTAGACCATTACCCCATGCTTTTGAAGGAAAGGATTTTGTAGGATGGGAATTTGGTAGAAGCGTATACAAATCTGAAATCATATCAATAATAGAAAATATTGAAGGAGTCGACATGGTCTCTGATATAAATTTAGACGCCGCCGGAAGTTATGGGTCTTTTAGTAAGGACAACGAAGGACATATTCATACAAAGAACTCAAGCCTGGCGATAGTGAATGACGTTGATATTTCTTTTATTCAATGAAAAGGTGTGTAAAATGCTTAAATACAATCAACAACCCGTAACTGCATGTCAAAACAGATGAAAGACAGTCCAAAATCTGACAATATCTTTCATCGTACATCCTCTAGTTCATTTGGAAATGATAAATATTCTCAGTCATTCCGATCGCCTAGAGAGTCAAAAACCGGATATTACGGCTCTTTGTATGGTGATGTATTAAATCTGCAAAACTCTGCTGGGAATCAGGCTGTACAAAAATTAATTAGATCTGGCAGACTTCAAACCAAGCTCAAGGTTGGTCATTCTTCTGATCAAAGAGAACAAGAAGCAGACAGATTGGCTGAACAAACTATGAAAAATGGCAATTCTGCTGCTATTGGATTTAATACTCAGAATAAATCTGGATCTGGTTTGATGCTAAACAGAAAAGAAATCGATAATTCCTCGATTGACAATTTAACCAACAATAATTCTACGCTAATAAATTCAGCTCTAAATACACCCGGGAAGAATCTAGATAATAATACTCGACATTATATGGAACCAAGATTAGGCTACAATTTTAAGGATGTAAAAATTCATAATGATAGTGGCGCATCAAAATCTGCAGATTCTATTAATGCGAAGGCTTACACTGTTGGCAATGATGTAGTTTTTGGTAAAGGCCAATACAACCCATCAACAGATGCGGGCAAAAATTTGATAGCACATGAATTAACACACGTAATTCAACAGAATTCTAATCCAAGTAGTAGAGGTATACAAATGAAATCTAATCTTGCAACTGCTAATAAATCTGCAGGATTGGAAGGTGAAGCAAATAAGAAAGCTGATAAGATATCCGCAGATAAATCGTCAAATAAGAATAGAGCAAAAGAAGAAATACCGTTATTATCCGAGAAGAGTTTCGACTTGCAGGGATTAAAAACTTTAAAGTCTCTCCTGTTCTTGCGGACTTGGAATCAAACGAAACGAAGAATAAACACTCCGCAGTTAAGATTAATGTAAATTTTGGAAAAATTGCTAGTGGTCAGTTAGAGTTACACAAGTCTAATAAGAAGCTTTAATGGAAATGGAATTCTCACACTGAATCAACATCCACTATTTCCGGATCCATTTCCCGCGAGCTTAGTAATCAAGATTTCCGACGATAAAGTTAGTGGGGCATCAAATTCACTATGCCGGAAGAGCAAATATTTTCCTTACTGGGTATCACTCCTCTGGCTACCAAAAAAGGGATAAAAATTACTAATTCATTACAGGAGGGTAACTTAAGTTTTAGAGTAGATTTTCCGATAGCTCTGGGTAACGTTATTAGTGGCAGCGGAACACTGGCATTAGCTGGGGATACTTTTGAAGCCAAAATGACAGCTCCAATAAATTTGAAGGGTTTAGGTGATGGAAAGGTAGAATTCAAATATGAAAAAGGAATTTTTACTGGAAAAGGGATGGTGTCAGTAATACTAAAGGAAGGTAAATACAAAGGTGATATGCTATTTGATTTCAATGGAGAGTCCTTATCTGCCGAGGGGAAAATAGGATATAATAGCGACAAGTTTTCTGGAGAAGTTTTGCTTCAACTAATGGATGTTAACGAGGCTAATTCTCTACAAGAAGGAAAGCAAGATGCATCAGTTGGGGTAGGCTCTGGTCCAACATCTAATGCGAAAGATTCAAGTTTAGCGTCTAGCTCTGAAAACAAAACAAAGAAAATAAACAAGTATGTTATTGCGGGTCAAGGCAATCTCAATTTTGCTTTCACTGATTGGCTGACAGGAAATGCAAATCGTTGTAAATCCTCAAGGTGATATCAAAGTTGTTGGAAAAATAACTCCATCTAAAGAATATGTCCTATTTCCACAACGTGAACAGCCATTCCGCAAGGATCTTGCTAAATTCAAGGCACATGCAGGATACGGTTTTCCAGTCATAGGAACCGTGGGTGTATTTGCTGAAATAGATGTATTCTTATGGGCGCTCCCTGGACCTGGATTACTAAAAGACATCCAGATCGAAGGTGAATATTCTACTGATCCAAAAGAACGACAAAGCTATTCTTTAAGTGCAACGTTGAATATTTCTGCGGCTGCAGGCATTACACTCCGGGCCGCTGGTGGACTACAGCTCACGATTTTGGCTCATGACATTAAGGTTGGAGTTGGAGTTAATGGAACTCTAGGGATCAAGGGTTATGCAAATGCCCCGGTAATCATAGGATATAGGGAAGAAGGAGGAGAAAATGAGGATAAGAAAGGCTCTTACTATATTAAAGGAGAACTAGAAGTCGCAGCCCAGCCATTCCTGTCGCTTGCAGGAGATTTATTTATAGAGCTTGACAGTCCATGGATTTCTCCACTTCCAGATAAAACTTGGACCTGGCCCCTTGGGGATATGGAATGGCCACTTGGAGGATCATTTGGTTTGAAGGCCTCTGTGGAACATGTTATAGGATCTCACCAGATACCAGAGATAGAATTTCAGGAGATAGATTTTTCAGGAGATAAATTTATGACAGACATTATCGATCAAAAGACAGCACCTTCCGCCAAAAGAGCAGCTGAGACTGCGGGACAATGGAAAGAAAAGAATGAAAAAAGCAGTACTCCTCCACCCGTACAGACAACAGCTAAGGGAGCAGGAGGTAAAGGAACAAATCCTCAGAAAGGAATTTCAGCAGCTCGATCTACCATGGCACCTATAAAACCGACAGCACCAACCGAGAAAGCTTCAAAAAAACAAAAGAAAAATGATAAGATGGGTAAGGAGATTCAAAAAGTCTGGTGTTTATCCGAAGGATAAAGATACAAAACTCAAGAAGTTACAAGAAGATAAAAAACAAGGAGAGAGGGACCTAAAAAAGAAGATGCTATTAAAGGTAAAGGAGACAAAGATGAATCTAACAAGGATCCAGAAAACTCTAGGGGACGACAGGCAGAAATGGAAAAGGATCATGAGGTAAAGATGGCAACGCGGGGTAGCCGCAGTCAATCAGGTGTTGGCCCACACTAAGAAAGAAGGGCTAACAAAAAAGAACTTGATAAGCTACTCAAATTAGTGCAAAATCGTAAAGAATATGGATTCAGTAAATTATATTCTAAAGAGGAACGCAATTCTCTTATTGTTTTTGGTAGTATGAGTGAGGAAAGAAGAGTTATTGTAATTGACGTCGATCCATTGGGTGCAAATGAATATGTAAGAACCTGGGAAGAGTTTGAAAGTTTGTTGGCAGATATGCTTCTCAAAGATATTTGATGAAAAATTTAAGAATCAAAGTCAAATTCTCTCATAAAAAGGAGTAAGAAAGTTGAATCCTAGATTGGAAAACTGCTTCTAGTATCATCACAACGGTTAATGACACTTCTGAAGATGCGATTCCGATTTATTCATCCGTCTACATTTGAAATTGCCGATGCGAAATATTATCATACGGTTATAGATCGGTTCGGACGACAATTGAAAAAGAAGATTCTGCATATAATCAACCGTTCATCAGAAAAATCAACACAAGATAAGGTGATAAAGCAAATCATCAAGTATCAACAATTTCAAAAGAGATTATTGGGTGATTTAGGACCATTTATTAAAATCAATTCCATCAGCATCCACGTATTTGATAGCTCCATATCCACAAGATTCGTGGCTAACGGATGTTAAATTGCCTCATCTTTATTGGGTTTTGATAAAATCTAATGCATTATTTAACAAGAAATATGAGCCCGGATCTTAATTCCTTAACATATAGTCACAAGATTACGATATTTCTTCATAAATTTATATGGGTTATCTTCTAATCGATCATTAATACCTTCCACTAATTTGATGCATGCAAAATACGATGTTCAAGAAGTAATAATATTAAATTTTATCGAAATTATCCGCTTTCAAAATTTGTTATGTCGAAATTTAGCCAATTAGATATATATTTTCCTGAAAGTTTTTCAGGATCTTGTAAAGTATAGCACCTCACACTTTAGGATTGAAACGGCCGCCTGAGGTTTCTGCCTCATCGATATTGAAGATTACTTTAAATCGATTTACATTGTAATGGATCTTTCTCATCGCAACATATGGTATACCTATATTACTATCGATAATTTCATGAGCTGCTGAAATATCGCAATAATCAATTTATTTTTGAATCTTAACCTAATCTAATAGGTATGTTACAGTATCTTCATCTTTGATGTTTCTCTCTTCCTATGGTCAAACTGTAAATTTACGATTATACTATTATGTTAGATTAATAGAAGATGAATTTCGCCAATCACATCCTTGACCATTTTCGCATATGGGCTCCTTTATACAAAGGAATTCTCTTGTATTCTTAGACCAGAGAGTAGTTCAACTCTTATTTCAAATCTGACCTCTTCTGGAAATCTTAAATATTTTTTTACTTTATTCTAACTACATTTGGACTGAGAAGGTAAACCCGTCTTTCAATCTAGACCTTTGTTTAAATCGGAAATTCAATGTTATTCCTAATCAAAGAATTTATTTTTTATTATGTCATTGGTGTTGGTAAAATCTTCAAATCTTTTTACCAATTGATGTATCTATGATCTTCTTTTGCAGTTTGAGTTTGAACACTTTTATCTCCATATTTGATCCAAAAACCATCTCATCTAGTTTACCAAAATAACATGAATAACTTTTTGCCTTCCGTTCATGAAATTTTCATAACATAGAATTCAAAAAATTATTCATGTCTGTGTCTTTATAAAAGCATAAAAGTCGTAGGGATTTGTTTAATGGAACAGTAATCTGTCTTTTATTTACTAAATTGCTGTGCATTATCTCAACTTGTAAGTGTATGTTAATGACTAATTAAAATTCACATCAAAATTTTTCCAAGCCTCAGCATATTTCTCAGACATTTCGTTTAATTCGTACATTGCATAGTGTTTTGCGTCAACTGATTTGGCTCTTCCGGCTAGAACATTAGCCTCAAACGGTTTCATTACTCTACACATGACATTATAATGTGCTTTTCGCAACCACATAAAAGTAATTTTCTCGTCCTTTGTTTTTACTTTCATATATTCATGGGCAGAACGGATGTGTGGCCTGTATTCAAATTCATCCATTGACTTGAATGTCTTTAATACTCTAGTTGGAACTAGTGTGAAATAACACTTTTTATGTCCTCTATGCCACTGAATCAAAATTACCGACACTCCATTAGGTTTTTCAATTACATGTAACTTTGAGCAAGAACATCCAGATTTATCAGGACAGATCTCCTTATTATAAACATACAGCATTTCGTCTTCTCTTAGTCCTGAAAATATGCCAAATCTAATTATGGTGGATATTTCTCCTTCACCTACAGAAAATAGCTCTTTTATCCTTTCTTCAAGATAACTGTCATCTACTATATACAATTTCCCGTGTTCTGTCTGTCCTGCAGAGAGATTATGTCTTCTTATTATCTTTTCTACTAGGTCAATACATTCATCATTGTTATACTTGTAAAGATAATATGCTCCGAATTTACGCATACAATCCATAATTTTTGAACGAACTCTAGGAGTACAACTTCTAATTTCATCTACATGTTGAGTAAAGAAAACTTCGCGAAATCTCTTAAAGTAGCTAACTAAATCACGACAAGTATTTTTGTGAAACTTGCGAACATTCAGATAATAATTATACATATCTTGAGTGTTAGCCTTCAAGTAAAAGTCGCTGTTATATCCTCCTTCTAGTATGGATTTTAATCCTGATTTATCTTCGTTATCAGTTAGATTAGCAATATGTCTGTCTTCTGTAA
>JARFXS010000092.1 GCA_029194465.1 Candidatus Nitrosocosmicus sp. | reverse complement strand
CAATTTCCGTCTTACCGGTACCGGTTGAATAAATAATTGATCCGCGATAGCCGTTCTTAACCCATGAATCAACTGCCGCTACTTGATCTGGCTTTAACGCAAAGGGAAATTTGAGTGAGGAGATGGCAGGAGACATATCACTATTTATGTCCTTTTTTATATAATCCTTCCACAATTAAGAGTGTACAAGATTAAATTTACTAATTATGAAATAGAAAGCCGGTTTTCAGAATCCGTATTGGATTTGCACAAATTCTTTGAATTCAGCAAAGAAAACACATCCAAAAATGGTTATGGTTTGGGCATTTTGATATCTTGTGGTATCCGTGAAATTCTAATATTGATTTCGAAATAATGTGATATTTGTTAAATCCACTTCTATCTCAGATCCAAATCTTCATTTCGTAATGTATGTTGAAAGACTAGAAAATTAATGGCTAAGGAAGGCTTAATAAGAGGAATTAGGTATATGAAGCAATAATAGATGGCTGTAATATGCAAAAAATGTGGCCTACCTGACGATTTATGTGCATGCGGAGAATTAGATAAAGAAGATACACGAATTGTAGTAAGATTGGAAACCAGACGATTTTCTAAAACAACTACAATGATTGAGGGTTTAGATCCAAAAATTAATGATATTCATACAATTGTTAAGGAGCTAAAGAGCAGGTTGGCATGCGGTGGTACAGCAAAAGATGGCTTCATCCTTTTACAAGGTGATCATAGGGATATTGTTAAAAATTATTTGGTAGTAAAGGGTTTTAACGAATCTTCTATAGAAGTAATGTAGATAATAAAATTAAGAAAATACCTTTGTTAAATAAATTATCTTTGAACAAAGTTCTAAGTGCTGTAGATGACATGTTACTCGTTATCATTATTTTGGTAACGACTTTTTCTTTTTTTATAGGAGTCTTTTTAGTTTTTTTTACTAACATTGGTGACGTAGTTCAATGGTATAGCAATGTTCCTCTGGATTTTTTGATATTGGGCCTCTTTGGACTTGGTTCAATAAATTTCAACTTAGGAATTTCCTTCCTGCTTTTTTTGACTGTTTTCGTGGCGTGTTATCTATTTTGTTTCTTAAAACCTATCCCAATCTTTCACTTATCTTCTGTGAAAAAGCCATTTCGCATGTTGGGACTTGAAAGAATCAATATCCAGCGAGATAATTATCTTGCCATCACTATTTCTTGGTTTTCGGGTTACTTTGTACTCTCAATTTTGATCGATGTAATACAACAGTTATTTGGTGTAACCTTAGGAAATCCTTTAACGGCTAACCCGTTATTGTCTTTTTTTTATCTGTCTGCGGCCCCTCTTAATGAAGAAATATTCTTTAGGGTGATCCTTTTAGGGTTACCCTTATTCATATTATTCGTTCCATTTGGTAAAGGTTTATTCCTTTCAACACTCTATCATCCATACAAGAATGTTTCGTATGAGAAAGGAAAATACACCGCTTTAGCAGTAGGAATAATTATCATATTGAATTCACTGGCTTTTGGATTATCTCATGTACTATTTGGAGGAGGTTATGAAATAGGAAAAATAACTCAAGCTGCCTTGGGTGGCGTTATAATAGCTTGGTTATACTATAGATACAGTCTTTCTTCAGCAATAACTTTCCACTGGATTTCTAATTTTGTATTTTTTGCGTACAGTATTTTTGGATTTTTCTTGTTCAAGAGTCCGTGGAATACTGAATCTGACAATATATTCCTGGCTATAGTATCAGTGGTTTTCATAGTTATGGGTATCATATTTTTGTATGGGCTTACAGAACGGTTAATTAAAAAATATTTGAAAAAATCGAAAATATAAATTTTTTCACAATTTCAAGTGTGTTTTAAGTCCTTTGTACCTATTTCGAATAGTAACTTCAGTGACACCGGCTGCTTCCGCTACATCTTTTTGTGTCTTATTTTCACCGTTCATTACACAAGCCACATACAGGGCTGCTGCAGCTAACCCCATTGGATCCTTGCCAGCTGATATCTTACCCTCTTCTGCTTTCTTTAGAATTTCTAATGCCTTTCTCTTGGTTTTTTCTGTAAGGCCGGCCTTGCTTGCTATTCTTGCAACACATTTTACTGGATCAACCACTGGCATTTTAAGATCCAACTCTCTAATCAGTAATCTATAACATCTTGCAACGTCTTTCTTTTTTATGTTACTGGCATTTGCTACATCTTTTAGGGTTCTAGGTGTTTCGGTATCCCTGCATGCAGCATATAGTGCAGCTGCAACCAGTGCTGAAATAGATCTGCCTCTGACCAAACCCTTTTCTAAAGCCTTTCTATAAACATATGCAGCTTTTTCAATCACTGCGTCACCCACTGCTAATTTGTCTTTTAGTCTGTCCAATTCACTGAATGCTTGTCTAAAGTTCCTGTCAACCGGTTCATGGACTTGACTCCTGCTATCCCATGTTCTTAACCTTTCGATCGTGCTTTTCATCGAAGCGGATAAAGGTTTGCCAGAAGCATCCTTATCCACGGGTCCAATAATCGTGGCCAAGCCCATATCATGCATTGCCAAAGATGTAGGTACACCTGCTCTGCTTCTATCCTCGTGTTCTTCTTTGGAAAAGGCTCTCCATTCTGGTCCAGTTTCTTCTATCCTTTCTGTAACAACAAAACCACAGTTACCGCAGAACATTTCCCCAGTCGAATTATCTGTAACCATTGGACCTTTGCCACATCGTGGACACCGGTCACCAAACATAGAAATATCTTTTACCAATATTTATCACCATAAAACTTATAAACTAATTCCACATGTATTTATATCTTTCCTTACATATAAATATATCGGAAATTATCGAAATAAATAAGTTAATACTTTGCTTTAGTTCTTTTTCTCCTCTCTACTTTAGCGTATTTTTTGCTCTCGCTTCTTTGTGAACTGTAAGCATGAGTTCTTTTTTCACTTTTGTTGCTCATGGATCAAAATGATAGGCGATTATTTATATACTATAGTTTTTCCCAACTGAAATGATAAAGCTAAAATAATGAATTTATACTGCGCTATTCCTTCAATACATTATTCATGAGGAATATCTTGCATGTGTTGGCTATTTTGACAGCACTTTTCGCTCTAGTTCTTTTCACTTCCAATAATTATGCCTTTTCTCAGTTGAATCAGACAGGCGGATATGCTGACCAGGTTAAATTTATAAGATTTTCTAACGAAAATGTCGCATACCAGGAAGTGAGTAATGGTCATCTTGACAGCTACTTTTTTCAAATTCCTCTGCAACTTGTTGAATCAGCTAAAAAAAACCCAAATTTAGAAGTTTTTGAGAAAGAGGGGCTTTCTTATGGACTGCTATTAAATCCATATAACGGAAGCCAAACATTCAATCCTTTGTCGATCAAAGAAATTCGTTTTGCATTGAATTTTTTAATTGACAGGAACTTTATTGTAAATAATATTTTAAAGGGGTTCAGTGATCCTATTGTAGAACCATATGGACCCACTTCACCAGAATATCATAATGTGTTACCTGTAGTTGATCCCTTGAAGATCCGTTATGATGTAAATTTTGCTACTAAAAGTATCAATGATGCCATGACAAAAGCAGGAGCGGTAATGGACCAAACTGGTAAGTATGTCATAAACGGAAAGCCTGTAATAGTTAAGATTTTGATCAGAAATGACGATTTAATAAGAAAATCTTTTGGTGATTTTGTTGCCTCTGAAATTGAAAAAGCAGGATTTACAGTCATTAAAGAATACGGTGACTTGACAAAAGCAAATCGAGTTGTTTACGGATCAAACCCTGCGGATTTAGAATGGAATGTGTACACCGAATCATACATATCCAGTTCGTTCTCAAGGTACAATCCAACAACTGTCAGTCAAATGTATGCCCCTTGGTTTGGAAATATGCCTGGGTCTCAGAATCCAGGCTTTTGGCAATACTCAAATTCGACAATTGATGATGTTACACAAGATCTCGTTTTTAACAATTTTACATCTGAAACTGAAAGAAACAACTTGTTGCAGCAAGCGGAGTCTGTGGGTTTGCAAGAAGCAGTGCGTCTCTTTTTTGCGAGATCCTTTGATCCTTACATTGCTTCATCAAAAATTAGTGGCCTAATCAATGATTATTCTGCTGGTATCGCTAATAAATTGTCACTAATAAACGCTATAAAACACGATGTCGATAATTCTACACTCAATATAGGAATGAAGGAGGTATACCAAGGCGCCTGGAACAATGTTAAGGGATGCACAGACTTTTATTGTAGGATTATTTATTCACTTGTCACTGACACCCCTACTATATCTAACCCATATTCTGGGGACCCTGAACCCTCTAGAAACAATTGGACCAATCTATTCTCAAAAAGTCCTACTGATACTATCGTAGTTCCAAGTGATGCTGTTATTTGGAACCCTTACAATCAAAGTTGGGATAAAAACCATAATCAGAGTAACTCTGCATTGACCAAAGTAACGATGGAGCCTATATTTTCAAAATGGCATAACGGGAAAATTATGGACAAGTACGATCTCCTGTACTCTTATTATTTTCCATTCGAATGGTCAACTGATACTAAAAACAATGATAAAACTTTCGATGCCGAATATTCAAGTTTGATTTTTCCTACTCTATCTTTGATCAAAGGGGTAAAGTTCTATGACAATAATACTTTTGATACATATGTTGATCTCTGGCATTATGACAAGAATTTAGTTCCCTCTTACGGGACATTGTGGCCGTCTGAACCATGGGAAATTACGGCTGCAACAGAACGACTAGTTGCTGGCAATAAATTATCTTTCTCAAAATCTGACGCTAACATTAAACATATAGATCAGTTATCTCTGAATCTTCCAGTGCAAGCTGAAATGATAAAACAAGAGTTGATTGATATGTTAAATGAAAAATATATACCCAATCCTTTGAAAGGATTGGTAAGTTTGGAATATGCACTTGAGCGCTACAAGTCATCTATAGAATGGATTACCAATCACCACAATGCGGTCATCGGAAACGGACCTTATTATTTGGAAACTTTCAATCCTACAGGAGGGGTCATAACCCTAAAAGCTTTTAGAGATAGTACATATCCTTTTAAAACAGGAATATACTCTGAATACGAAAACCCTCCTGAGCTACAAATAGTTAGTATGAATATTCCGAAGTTTCTAAAGATAGGGGAACCTTTTGATTTTGACGTGCAGGTAGATGTTAAAAATCAATCTAATGGTACAAATAGTTTAAAGGGAGACATCGATTATTTTGTCTCTGATCGAAATAATAAGATCGTAATTGAAGGTTCCTCTTTGATAAATAGTTCCTTTATTAATCACTCTGATAGTAGAAGTATTCCTCAAACTCAGATGGATGAACCAGGAGCAGCTGCCATATCCTTGAATGCGAGTCAGACACAGGAACTAATTCCGGGTCCAGCAAAAATAAAACTTATCATCACCTCTTCAGAATCACCGAAACCAATCATCCAGGAAAAAACCTTGATTGCCAGACCATGAGTACGGTTCAATAATACAATACAGACGAATTTGCCTTGATGAGCATCATAATTTATCTGGTAAAAAAAATTTCAATTTTGATATTTGTCTTAGTTATCACACTATTAGTTACAATCTCCCTTTTGGGTTCGACTATCGACAAAATAATGGTTGATAATATCCGTATGCAGGTAACTAATTCTCTATCAGACTCAATCTCTGAAAATCAAAGACTAAACCAGCTCCAAGATCCACATGAAAGGCAGTCAATCATAGAAAAACAAATTAATATCCAGACTAAAAGTCTGGGGTTAGACGAGCCTTGGTATTCTCCCAAAAAAATTAGTAATAGTATCATTCAAATTGCTACCTTGAACCTAGGTAATTCTAGATTTTTTACTACCAATGATGGTTCAAGCAGTGTCAATGAGCTAATAATTGAAAAACTGCCAAATACAATTTTATTATTTACCACCTCGTCAATAACTGTCATAGTCATCGGAATAATACTAGGAACTTATTTGGCAAAAAGGGAAGGAAGAATTTCGGATAAATTGGTAGCTGGCCTTGCTTCTGCAAGCCTCAGTGTACCTCCATGGTGGTTTTCAATGATAATGATAGTCTTGTTTTCATATTTGCTACAAATTTTTCCTGCAAGATCTACACCATTGATTTCTCCAGGTACTCCAGGTTACATCGTTGATTTATTATATCATATGGCTCTGCCTTTTATTACAATGGTTATCATAGGTTTTGCCTCATCCGTTTATTATACCAAATATATTGTTTTGAGGGTGATTGAAGAAGATTACATTAAAACCTTGGGAATTATTGGTTTGCCTCCTAGAAAAATTTTGCTCAAACACGCATTGAAAAATGCTGGACCACAATTGATGACAATGTTGGGAATAGGGCTTACAGCAACTTTAGGAGGTTCTATATTGATAGAAGAAATATTTGATTGGCCTGGAATGGGAAATCTGTTTTATAATGCGGTAATTCAGAATGATTCTCCCTTAATTATAGGCCTTGTATACTTCTTTACACTGCTTTATTTATTGACAAGATTGGTACTGGATCTTACACTGTCATTTTTAGATCCCAGGATTAGAACCGGAGAAGAATGAGATAGTGGACGTGATTTACCTAATTTGATGAATAAAATGAAAGATCACCTAAAGAACTATAAAGGTGGTATCTTAGGCTTTTCCCTACTCTTGTTCTTGATTGGGATCACTATCTACACTATTTTATATATCCCTGCAAAGGAACGAGCAGAGTGGAATAATCCTTTTTTTTGGATTAACTATCCTAAGAATGCTGCACCTGCTTGGGTTAACTATTTCTTAATCCCATTTCAGCAGCAATTGCCAGAGCATAAGGTATATTCCAAGAACGAAGCAGTAGTCTCCTCGTATTCAGAAACCGACTTCAAAGAGGATAACCATACGTTTTTTTACGATTTTATTTATGGGCAATTTCCATCTGGGTTTAGTATTCCATTTTCTTTAGAATTTGGTGAAATTCCTCCCGCGGTAGAAATTTCGGTTAAAAGGCCAGATGGATTGGAATTTATTATATATTACAATTCTTTAGATTCTGTACCTAGCG
>JARFXS010000091.1 GCA_029194465.1 Candidatus Nitrosocosmicus sp. | reverse complement strand
GATAAATTCCGATCAATTAGTCTTAATATCAATAGTTTTCAATCAGTATTCATCGCGAAGTAAGGAAAGGATAACAATCTCATATACTGTGAATAACATTGATAGGAAGTAGAATTTAACTTATTGCATTTTCAAGATGGCTACTAAAGGTATATAATTTAACCTAAATAATGACCTGAGATAACCACCGAGGATAGCCAAATGACCACTCTTTTTTCAAATCTACTCAATGCACGTAGTGCAGGATAGGTTTCAATAAGTTTATCAAAAAATGAATGATTCTGGTCTGTAAACGAGTCAAAGCCAAATGGTCCACCATGATTTTCTATTTAATTTCAATCCGGTAATCTCCATAGCAAGATCAGAGTGCAACACTTGAGAAGGTATTGGGATCAAGTCATTATCATGAATTTTAAATTTCTTTTGCCATCGTTTCTTGTCTACCAGTATCCAGGGATTTTTATCATCCTTAAAGACAATTGTTCAATGTCGTTACACGTTGTTTTATCGTTCCACTCCATCTTTCCCACCATTCAATATTGCCACTTATATTCAGTTTAGATACGTAATAAGGCTGTGCATCACGACGACGTTTGATTTCCAACCTAGAGTTTCTTTATTTAATGCCAATATTGTCACAACCTAACTAATAAATAGTGGTCAGTTCTGTTTTCAGAAATATCTAATCTTGCCTCTTCTCAAAATTTTAGTTACGTGAATAGGAATCCTACCTTCAAAAACCATCGAATTTCTGTGGACTTTAACATTTAATTTATTTCAATGTTTCTTAAATTAATCCTATTTCCGAAAAGAATATTCTAAATTATTGGATTCATGATAACATAGTATCAGTCACGACTATTGGTATAGTCAACATTCTATACTCCTCTATTGGGACAGGTTAAGTTTAATTTCTAATTTTAGGAATATGAGGAACGGCTACGGCAAAAGCTATTGAAACTATCGCTACAAAATAATAGTTAAATCCTATTGCCATCCCGATTGCTCCAGAAAACCATATACTTGCCGCGGTAGTCAAATTCAATACTTTGGTATGCCCAGTATCAGCTGAATCCTTTTTATCAAAAATCTCATCTTTTAGTATTATCCCTGCTCCAAGAAACCCAATTCCGGTTACGATTTGGGCAGCGATTCTTGATGTAGAGTTCGGATCAACCATCGCAGAAATATAAGTAAATATCATTGAACCACCAATAACGAAACAATGTGTTCCAATTCCAGAGGCTTTCCCTTTCAATTCTCTGTCAGCACCGATTAATACACCGGCAAGTAGTGACAAGCCGATATTTATCAGAAAATCAAGTTCCTGTATACCGGTTATGCTCATCGTTAAATCTTCCCCGTATTTAGAATCACAAAGTTATTTAAAAACGTGTAGAAGAGAAGTGATTTACTTATCGATCAAAAATGTTTCTTTCATTTTTGATTTAGAGTGAATATTAGTTGATAATAAATAGTGGAAAACATTTCTTAGACAACCGAATTACACCCATCCGGATCCATTAGTTAACAAGGTTCATCCTGGAAAGTTCAAAAGACTTGGTCGGATTTATGTCATTAACGGTAAAAAATTTAAGATCGGCTAATTGTCTTAGTAATACATGAAGAAAATATGCTCCAATAAATCTTTTGAAATTGACTTTTGGTGATCATTTAAACAATTCATCTTAGCAAGATTAATTAAAAGACGATCAACGGATCGGACACAGTGGGGTTTAGTCATAGATTTCTTACGAGTCTGAAACTTTCTAAAAGTTGTTAAATATATTTTATTGTTCATTATTATGGGATAGATAAAATCGATCTTTGAAAAAATTTGCTATTTAATAATTAGATAACGTTTTAATAGATTTACCTAATTTAATTGGAAGAGTAAGGATCATTTGCAATCTAGTTCTCTTGATAGTTTGTCAGCAACTCTAAGAGGTTCTGGAATATATTGATTTATTTTTGTTATTGATTTAACTAGTTCTATCGATGTCAGTAGACTGATCTTATGTCCGACACTGACATACGCCACTTTTTTTGAGTTTTCATTGGACTTTAATGCATATCCAAGAATTTCACCCTTGTAAGTTACAAAGTTATCTGATTGAACGCCGCCGCATAACAAACTTTTTGCTACACCAATGGTTGGTATGTTTGTATCTATGCCAACATAACATGCTAATCCACATCTTCTAGGATGAAGTACCCCATGACCATCTACTAGCAAAAGTTGAAATGGTCTTGTGAGCAATCTAAATGTTTGAAGAATAGGAGTAGATTCCCTTAGAATAAATAAACCCGGAATATATGGATNGGATTTAGATCACTGTGTTCCTTTCAACAAACACTTTATTTCGGATCATCATTAATTAAATATTTATTCTATTCATGATGCATAAATGCAGGTATTTTTCATTTATGATTTTTACATTTTCCTAATTTTATCAATCAAATCAAGTGCATCGCATTCAACTTCTGTTGTTATATATAACAAATGATCATTGTCCAATGGCATTGTAATTCTTTTTATCTTCTCGTATTCGGCCAATACGTACTTTCCTTTACCTATTTTTGGTGCCAATTTACTTCTAGTCTTCCATGCGTTAATCGCCAACTGAAGAGACTCCTGACTTTCTTCCCTTGATAACAAATTGGTAGCTCCGGGTTGATGTTCTGAAAATACTATGCTTTCATTTCGAGTATCAAATATCGTTACAAATCGTATTGATGAATCTCGGTCCAAGATATTTCTTCCCATATTTCCGTATTTTCCGAACCCCATACCATTGATAACAAGGTACGTTGTTATATATATTCGATCGGCATTTTACAAATGGATACCATAATGCATCTTTCTTTTGAAATTCCAACATCTGAAACAAACGAAAAGAATTACTTTCTAGATTGAGGTGAATAGAATTAGACATTAGCCTAGAGGAAATAAATGAAATGTTTACAAAATATTTGTCAGAAATTTCAATAACAAAAAAAGATTGGATAAAAAGTAAAAAAAGATAGTCTGTACAGAAATTTTTATTTATTTATCTCATCATATTTCTACATTCTTGAGCGCATTTTCTACACATTTCAGCACATTCTTTACATACTGTCATTTTATCGCCCATTTTTTCACATTCCATTGCACATGCATCACATACGGTAGCACACATTTCACACATTTGTTTTGCAAATTCGCTACCTCTGCACATCATCATTGAAGCCATCATACACATACTGACACAGTCTCTGCACATCATCATACATCGGCCCATCATTCCAGCCATTTCGGTGTTAGACATACATTCAGTACAACAGGCTTCACATGCACATGCACATTGATTACACATATCTATACAAGTTTGGTTTTTTTGATTCATAAGAGAAGTGTTCATGCCATTAGTAAATTGTAAATATCATATAAACATATCTAAAATATGCGATAAATATGTAAAATATATGCAAAAATTGCGTATAAAGTGACAATAAATGAAATAATTATAAGAATTATACGCAGAATATGCACATATTCTATATGTTTTGTCAATATAATCGGATTATCTAATCTTTAGAATGTTTGAAGGATCACCAAAATGAGAAGCATTAATTGAATCGGAGTTAAAAAAAGCTTAGTTAATTCTAGTGTTTTTTAAGAAAAAAGTAAAGGTGATTGTNATTGATGACTGTAATAATCATGTGACGTCAAAAGGAAATGGATAAATATTACAACTTTAATAACTATCAAAATGATATTAGAGCATGTGGAATAAGACACAGAATTCAAAAGTATTATTGTATTTCCTATTGTTATATCACTATCATTTATTTTGCCGCGGTAACATTTGTATAGTCAATCATATAGTATAGAATGTATTATCCATATCTAGCAGAAGCTCAAATCAACAAAGGGAATAATCACAATTACAGTAATAGTATCCAATGATAATTCAAACTGACACTACAACAAGACTTCATTATTAATTGAACAGATAACAATAACTTTACTATGAAAGGTTATACCGCTATTCAAGAATACAAGTAAGTGAAACGAATTAGATACTATGAAAGCGTTGAGTATAAAATCAAATGATACCAATGCATTAATTGGTAAGCATATGCTCTTTCTAAATTAAATAGATATGAGGATATAAACTACTATGACAGGACTTTGGTTTACAACCATCAATCTCACGTTATATATCTAAAGTACGATATCAGCTCCCTTTTTTGGTGATATAATGATGCTATTAGCAGTACATGACAAGATCCTGTTAAAAGAACCAGGAAAATACAGAGGTTTTGTTTATCAAAGGCTTTGACTTGGTCAAGTAAGTCTATACGACAAGCCATAGCAGTATACGACAAGGCACTATCAATCAATCAGGTAACGATGTTGGCCTATTATATCGAGATTGATTTACTACGTAATTTGAAATACAATGAATCTGTGAATACGTATGATAAAATACTATCCTAAATGATTACGTGAAACTTATATTGACATTGCAGAGGAAAAATATTATTCTTTGAGTTTAGAAAGATATAATGAAGCTATAGCAGTATACGATAAGATATTATCTATAGTTCCCAATATGGTGAACGCAAATAAGGTAAGGTGATGCTCTTTTAAAATTAGGAAAGTATAGAGATGCTATAGATATACGATAAGATTTTTAAAACATATCCGGATGAACAAGAAATACTGTACGGCGCTGCGATGCTCTTTTAAATTGCAAAGTATAGGATGCTTATAGCAGTATACGATAAGATTCTATCATCACCAGTTTATACCAATGACACATTTGTCGATACCAAAGAAAATAAAACATTGGCTACTGAATTACTAAATAAAGAAATGAAAAATCAAATATCAAAAAAGGTGATGTGATAATATCAGCTCCAGTGTAACAATAAATAATATAATAGTGAGATACCAACACTAACAATTTGTATCCTCATTGAATTTATTGTAGAAGTAATAGCGATATATAATATTCACCAGATTTATTAAAATAGTAGGCTGTATTTCAAAAATCGTGATTGACTGTTAACATATTCTACGATTGACCTTATCAGATTTTCTTTAATTAGATTGATTTTTTTCTTGATTTCGCAGTCCTAGCGTTAAGAACAGATATATTACAAGTACTCGATTGGAATCGCAATGTTAGGAGAAATTCTAGAGGAAGGAGAATGGAAGATCACTAGTATGCGTGTATTAGACGATATGAGAATGGAAGTATCCTTCACAGAGACTGGAAGATTAATTGGAGGAATTTTCAGGGTGTAGCAAGTGTGACTACAAGTGAAGATCGGATGGCTCACTTTACGATGAGGGTCAGGCAATACTGACCACCGATGAAAACGAGATCGTCTTGAAGGATGGTATTGGCCATCTTAAAGGCAAAGGAATGGTTAGTTGGCGAGGCACTAAGTTCTATCAGACTTCATCGCAGAAACTTAATAAACTAAACAATATGCCGCTGGTGTTTGAGAGGCTGAAGGACGAGAATGGGTCTGGATGGCATAAACATTGGGAATGGAAATAGAGATGGGCAATTTTGTAGACTCTATATCACTCAACATATTCTAATTATATTGTGGTCTAGTTGATAAGAAAAAACAGGATGTCTGGTTTTAAGTGAACCAATTTATTTGTCAATTCTAATAATCTTGCCTCGCCCTGTTTTGAGTTAGACCACATCTTTTCTTTTTAAATAATAAAATGTTAATAATATTATATAATGCAAAATACACAATACAGAGTAATTAGAATCTCACGAATACAAACTTATCTCGGCTAATAATTTTGCTGACAAAAAAAGGTAGAAAAGAAATTATTGATATGTTGAAAAAATCACTTTGAAAAAAATAAAGGAAAAATTTACTGTTATTGATAAGAAAGCAGAAAGAAAAAGTATGGTATTTGGACACCCAAACACATGACTCGAATAAGAGGTATAACTTTTTGCTTCGAATAAGAGAAGAATATGATCAAGGTGGAGAAATAAAGAAAAGATGATATTACATTTAAGAACAGAAACTCGAATAAAACTGAGGCTGCATCCTTTGATTTGTCGGGGTTTCAAGAAAATTTAAAATTTAAATTTAAAGAACACAAATTTGAGGAAGATATCATCACACCGTTTGAGTAAGTTTTCAATTTCAACTAAATTCAAATCAGAGGAATATCCCCAAGTTGGATATAAAGAATATAACAGATATTTTTCCTAACTTAAATCTAGATATTTTAGAAAATGAACGCTTACTAAAAGTAAATGGAGTTGAGGTTAAGGAGTTCTCTTACGATCTGGGTAATATAGAATACCACGATTCGATGGATGGTGGAATGCAACTAGGAATTTGGTATGATTCAAGTAAATTGCCGATTATTGCAGAATTTGATATCGATGTAAAAGCAAAGGACTTGGCCAATTCCGACGAAATTCAATCAAATGAATTCCCACTGTCAAAAATTCATGAAATAAATGAATTCTATATGGTATTACAAGGTGAAAAAAGTACCGTTGATTTAGATACTTCTAAAACAAAAACACAATATGTATACGACTTTGGAAAGTAAAAGCATCTTTGTGTCATATATGATTTAGGATTGTGATTACAGTCCGTAAGAAGTATCGTTTTATTATCTTTCCATAGATTTTTTTTCGAATTCGATTTCAAAATATTATTTCTTAACCTGTTTAATCCTAATAAGCAGTATATTGTAATGGTTGGGTGGGCAAGTTTAGTAATAGATTTATTGAATCCAAATCTATGATGACTACCGGAATTAAGTAGCAGCAGGTTAGAGGTCCATCACATCTAGCGAATGCTTTCAGACAACCATTCTTTTGCGTCTAATATGTCTGACTCTGTAAGATTATGTCCCGATTGCTGCCATTTCAAAGTCACATTTGCTCTACTTTTTTTTAGAATATCATAGAGACTTTGTGTCTGACTTTCTGATACTATTGGATCATACACTCCTGCAGATAATAGTACCTTTTTAACTGATAGATCGAGTGGAGAATGTGGTATGAATGGGACCATTGCCCTAAACAGGATCGCACCCATTATGGTTCCCGGATAAGAAAGAAGAAGACTTGCTGCTATATTTGCACCATTAGAAAATCCTACTGCAATTGTCTTGTTTAGATCAAAACCGCAAACCTTGATGCATCCTTAACAAAATCAGCCATTCGCCGGTCCTAAACTTCAAGTCCTCCAAATCAAATACACCTTCAGCGAGTCGCTTAAAAAATCTAGGCATTCCATTTTCCAACACCTTTCCCCGAGGACTTAATAATGATGCATAAGGCGATAACATTTGACCCAACTTGTATCAGATCATCCTCATTTCCACCTGTGCCCATGGAAGTAATAAAGTCAATGTTTCTGATTTGTTGTCTTTGGGTCCATATGCTTGATCAGAACTTGTCTGCTACATGTTTGTTGTGACGGCGAAGGAATAAAACGATATTTAAAATCAAATTGCTTCATTATCTTTTCACTTTGAGTTAATAGTTTGATCAGAAGGAGAAGAAAATTTATCAAACGATGGTGTATGCAATTTTGGGAAGCACTTTCTCAAGATATTTGCGGTCGGGTTCTAACCATTTAGGTAGTAGGCTTTTGTCCCGAATCATCCTCTTTCTGGTCTACCATAAATCCAGGTGGGTCAGTTGCTATTTCAAATAGAATACCGCCAGGTTCTCTGAAATATACTGAATGAAAATATGTTCTATCAATTACAGGGTAGCATCCAAACCCGTGTTAATTATTATTTTTCGCATATCCAACTGGCTTCCATCAGTTGGAGTCCGCCATGCAATGTGATGGACGATACTACCCATAGAACTCGTTGAGTATAGGGTAAACATACAAGATCCACAGTAGATGGAGAATTCAAAAGATCGAGTTCTCTTTTTGTTTGTTACTGTAAAACCATCTATTATTTTTCTTTTTATCTTTTAATTTCAAATCGGAATCTATTTCCATCACTCTTAGTTTTTGAGAAACCCATGTTTCAATTAAGAGATCCGCTGTTCGTTCATATCCTTCCAAGGAAAGGTTGCTGAATAAAATCCTCTAGTAGCATATTCCTCGGGAATAGGGCCTTTTCTCCAAACATGATCTTTTTTTGTCTCAGCATCATATGTGCAACTAGTTCTATTTCCATACCATCTGGATCATAGGCGTAATAACTTGTTCATCATAATCGAACCTCTTAGTAGGACCAGAATAACTTACTCCTTGACTTTTTAGTCTGTTAACCCAATATTCTAGCGAATTTTCAGGTATCAAAAAGATGTGGTAATACTTGGCCTGTTCCTCTAAACCTTTTATGTTCTGCCAAGGGAAAATGTCAGTATCGTGCTGGCCTCCCAATATCATCTCCATAATAGAAATGTTTGTGGATCATCAAAGTTAACGGTTAATTTGACTAGTCGTAAGTTCCTAAAACCGTGTAAAAGTCAATATTTTTTGGGGGTTACCGGCTATAGCTGTGATATGGTGTATTCCAAGAATACCTTGATGACTATCCCTTGTCATGATAGTATTTTCCAATTATAGTATAAATATCTGCTAGATTAGATAAAATCAGAATTAATAATTTTTTTACCTAATGTCTAATATAGTACTGTATTTTTGAAATGAACTATGCGCATTTCATCGATGCTAAATTGTCTTAGCAACTAGATTTGAAGACCAGATACCTGATAGCCTCTTCTTTCTGGTAATGTCTCAAAATTGGGTTTTAGGTTTTCAACCAAGTCCGATAAAAGGTGGTTATCCAGCTTATAAAAGCTATCCATCTCTTCTTTGGTTTCCCAAAACGTAAGAACTATAGATTCAGATGGGTCTTCTATACTATCCATTACTATGAATCCTTTCATTTTGTTTTCTTGTGCTTGAACCCTTTTGAAAAATTCTAAGATCGCCTTGGTACTATGATCTCGTTTACCTGGTTTTAATAGGACTTTATTATGTTTTATATATTGGATCATATTTTTTATTATTCAAACTTTAAAATAATCTTGCCCTTTGTTTCTCATTTTCTAGCTCAGACGATGCTGTAGATAAAGACTGATTATCCGAATTGATTACTATCTGGCCCTTCAAAATAAGAGATAACACCATCTAAAATTGTCTTTTGATTTCTCAAATTTTGTATTTTCGTCATAAAGTGCCTGTATATCGAAATGCACCAGATATATTGTGAAAATCAATTTGCAGAATCAAATTCTTTTGGATGAAAACATCTATCACTCTATCTTCTCCCTACTCATACGAGGTGTACCTGCAATCGCAGCTATTACTTTCACGGTATCTATTTGGAATTCAAGCAGAAGAGGTTTACTACTCGTTATATGTTATTTGCTTCGGTGTCATCAAGTTGTTCACGAAGTACAGGAGCTACTTGTGTAATTTGGTAAGGCAGTTTATCCCAGTTTCTGTTGGGGTAACGATCAGGTTTCGTCATAAATGTGAACCTAGAGATACCACCTGGTCTTACTGTGTTTGATGATCTTTTCAATTACCTCAGTTGATCGCCTATGACTAGTGCCCCTTCGGGACCACGCTGAGCATTAAAACTGTTCTTGTCATCCCAGGCCATCCGCGTTCTTTCCAATCTCAGTCATAGTATGAGCATAGCCTGGAAAGAAATCATCGATTGCTTCTTGAGTTTTATCTGCTACATAGCCAAGTGAATGTATACCTACTTTCAATTTGTCATGAGAATGTCCGGCTTGTTTACCTGCCTTCTATAGAGATCAATCAATGGGCGAAAATAACCTGTTCTCCCTCCTATTATGACAACCATTAGAGGAAGGCCAAGGCTACCTGCGCGCATAAACGATTCAGGAGTCCACCAACACCTATCCACAGGGTAATGGATTTTGCAAGGTCTTGATATACTCCTTGCCCGTTTAGATTTGGCCTATATTTGCGACCAGTTTATAAATTCGTTATCTCGGATTTTCAATAACAAATCTATCTTTTCTTCAAAGAGTGAATCGTAATCTTTCAATGACAGTCCAAAAAGGGAAATGCACCGATGAAAGAACCACGGCCAACAACCATTTCTGCCCCACCTTTCGAAAGAAGAGTCCAGAGTCATGCGAATTCTTGAAATAATCGAACAGATCTGCGGCGCTTAAAACAGTTACAGCACTGGGTGTTTATATGTCGTCAGTGTGCAGCGGCTGCTGCCAATATAACAGTAGGGGCGAATCAAGAATATAAACGTGATGCTCTCTATTCAAATACATCCAACCTAGTTTATCGGCTGTTTCAATTTGTTCGATCAATTGTTTAAAACCCGCAGCCGCTCCAATAGGAGTTTTTCTCATCATGGCACAAAGCTATCAATCCCTACTTGCATTTAATATCTGTCAGACAAATTTACTATTTATGTTAACCATTAG
>JARFXS010000090.1 GCA_029194465.1 Candidatus Nitrosocosmicus sp. | reverse complement strand
CCTCAATAGAGGAATCTGTATTAAAAGCGCACATAGCATTTGGTGTCTGTATTCCATTTCTCTGAAGTTCTATATGTGAAATTAACTTATTTCCGCACATGAAAGAAGTATACAATGAATTAATCATTCTTGCACCCAATCCTTCTAGGCCTCCTGTTGAATGCAAACTTCTAAAATAGCTTATGCATCGCTGTAAAATCACTTTATCCTTAAATTTTTTTGTATCTTCATTTAGAAAAAGTACAAGGTCTTTGCAATCAATGGATTTTACGTTTATTCCAGTTTGTTTTGCTTTTTCAATAATAGATTTTTCTTCCCAACGGATATTGTCAAAAAGGATATAGAGAGAAGATGCATCTTCCTCTACATTTATTGTCCCCAATCTTCTCCAACTACTTGTGCAGGTTTTATACTAAATTCGTCACCAGATTTTACCAATTCAAAACTTTCTCCGCAATCAGGACAGGTAACGATTTCACCTTGCATCGAGTCAGAGGGTATTGGAATTTCCGCATCACATTCCTTACAATTAACTTTTGCCATTTTCTTAATCCTTATTATTTTTGACATAATCCTCATTAAGTATTTTTCTCTCCAATTTTTCGTCTAAAAATAATTCCAGAATATCACCCATCCTTAACTCTTTCAATCCTTTGGCCAAAGACTCTGCATTTTCTTTGTTAGAATCCAGACCTAAAAGTGACAACAAGTAAGCAGAGCCATTCTTTCCTGATAACTCACCAAATATTATCTTACGGCGATTCCCTACTTGCTTAGGTTCAATAATTTCATAAGCTGAGGGATTTCTCAATATTGCTGCCAAGTGGGTTCCCGCCTTATGCTTGTAGGCGCTATCTCCCACCAAAGGTTTTGATTCATGGATTGGAATTCCAGTGTAGTCTGATATGGTTCTAGACAGGTCCTTTAATAAGTGAAGCCTGAAACTGTTATTGGATTTATAAATCAAGTTTAATGCAACGGCAGTTTCAGCTAACGTAGGAATTCCGGTCCGTTCTCCTATCCCATCTATGGTTGTGTGGATCTGGTCAGCTCCTCCGTCACACCCGGATAACGCATTGGAAAGTGCCAAACCGACGTCATTATGACAATGTACATCTAATGAGGTTTTAGAACTATCAATATTGTCGTACACCATTTTAACTAAGTTATACATTCCTTGTGGTCTCATAATTCCGACCGTATCTGGAATACTAATTCGTTCTATCCCTCTCTGATTCATTTCTTTACACATTTCCAATAAAAAGTCAGGATCTGTTCTGCTCGCATCTTCCATAGTAAAGCGTGATTTTAGGCCATGAGACTTGATATAATCCACCACTTCAAGTGCTCTCTGTTTTGCCTCTTCTCTCGATATCCGGAGCTTTGCTAACAAGTGAATATCAGAAATACCCATGTAGGTTGCAACCCAATTAGTATCACAATCTAATGCTCTATCTACATCAGATTTTATGGCTCTTACATGCGCTACAATGTCAGCTTTTAATCCCTGTTTCATGATAATTTTTGTTGCTTCATGATGATCAGATGAAACTATTGGGCTAATTTCAATTTGATCTACCCCAAAGGAGTCCAACATCCAGGCTATTTGGATTCTTTGTTTAATGGAAAAGGATACACCTGGATGCTGTTCACCTTCTCTAAGAGTAGAGTCAAGAATTCTAATTTTTTTCTTGTCCTTCTCAGAATTATTATACTGATGAGCAAAGTAGTTGGGGTCATCTGTTTTTAGTGACATTAGATGTGTAATACTACTATAATCGATTATTTAATGTATGTTTTCGTTAAAAATTAGATCAAATAAACTATATAATGGCTCCTACTAAAGCACTACAGTAGTTAGATTTTATAGTCATTTCATTAGATAAACAAGTAACTAACTACGGCGTCGATACAAAGGTGGGAAACTTAATTTAGTTGAAACTTCCCAAAGTTCTCAAGATTATTACTGTATTAGTATCAGATACGCCATCAATTTTCCGAATTTCATCAATATATGAGTTTATTTCTAATATGGTAGGCGCCACTATTATGGTTGCTATATCATATTGACCTGTGATCTCGTATACGATCTCCACACCTTTGAGTTTTAGTAATTGGTCAGACACCTTAGATGTATCAGCTACAGAACTTACAGAAATTAGCGTTATGGCACTGGTTTTATTGGAAGGTCCCATATCGATTGTAAATTTTCGGATTACACCAGTATCCTGTAAGTTTTTTACCCTACGACGTACTGCAGATTCAGACATTCCGATAGAATTCGCGATCTCAACAAACGACTTTCTTGAATCACTTTTCAGTATTCCTATTATTTTTTCATCTATACTATTCAGATTATCAACCAAATCGTCTCTTCTCCTCGTTATATATTAGCTTTTCAATTAGTTCCAGAGACTTGTTCACTTCTTCTTCTTTCATGACTATTGGAGGTAGCAATCTTAAAATGTTTCTACCTGAATAAAGCAACAATATGCCGTTTTTGATACCATCAAGAAGAATGTCTTTCACATCAAACCTCATTTCTACCCCCAGCATCATTCCTAGTCCTCTGACCTCTCGAACAATCTTATATTTTTCTTTGATTTTCAATAGGCCGGACTTAAAAATACGGCCCATTGATTCTGAATTTGAAACGAGATTATCTTCAGTTAAAGAATCTATAGTTGCAGAGCCTGCCGCGCATGCTAAAGGGTTTCCAGCAAATGTAGAGGAATGTTCTCCAACCTTTAGACAGTCTAAAATTTCAGAACGCATGACTGTAAGTCCCATCGGAACACCACCTGCAATACCTTTTGCCAAACACATTATATCTGGTTCGACATTCCAATGCTGTCCTGCCCACATTTTGCCAGTTCTCCCTAACCCAGACTGGATTTCATCAAAAATAAGGACCAAGCCATTTTCATTACAAATATTCCTAATATCCCTCAGAAAATCGGGTGGGGGCATAATAATACCCATGCTGTCCTGCCCACATTTTGCCAGTTCTCCCTAACCCAGACTGGATTTCATCAAAAATAAGGACCAAGCCATTTTCATTACAAATATTCCTAATATCCCTCAGAAAATCGGGTGGGGGCATAATGATACCTGTTTCGCCTTGAATAGGTTCCACTATTACAGTCCCTATCTTGTTATTTGTCTTTGTCACAATCTCTGAAATTGTGTTTGATTCAGAGTATGGAATGAATTGTATATTGTCCAACAAGGGCAAAAACGACTTTCTATATTTCTCATTATAAGTTACAGATAAAGATCCAAAAGTCTTTCCATGGTAACCACCATTTAAAGCCAAAACGCCAGGCTTACCAGTAAATTTTCTAGAAAATTTTAAGCCAGCCTCTACAGATTCAGTTCCACTATTTGTGAAAAAGGTTTTTTGTAGATTTATTGGAGCTATTTTGGAGAATTTCTCAAGAAAGTTAAGTCGGACGTTATTATAAACAGACATGTGACACGTAATTAACTCTTGAGCCTGAGTTGTAATTGCCTGGATGACCCGATCATTACAATGGCCTACCAGGGCTACTCCGTAGCCACCCATACAGTCAAGGTATTCTTTGTTATTGGTATCCCAAACTTTGCATCCTTTTCCTTTTGAGATGGTAACAGGGAACCTCTGATACAAATCCCCGACAAAGGACTCTTCACTCTCCACACCTTGCATCATGAGATCACTGTGCAATTCTTGCTTTCAAGAGCAGACATTATAGGATTTTGTACTGAACCAGAGGCTATTATAGCTTTTTTTACGCCCATAGCCAAAGCCTCTGTGCAAGCGAGCACTTTTTTTTCCATCCCTGGCCCAATTTGTGGTAGCATGTTGTTTGCCTCCTCAAGAGAAAGACTAGGTATTAAATGGTCATCCATCAACAGCCCGTTTACGTTGGTAATGAAGATTACCACATCAGATTGAAGAGCTCCAGCTACATTGGCCGCTGCCCGATCGCCGTCTATGTTCAGAAATTCAAACTCATCACTAATGGCTATAGGGGATATGACAGGCACGTAATCGTTCTCTAACAAGCAATTAATCAACTTGGGGTTTACTGTTGAAACTTTACCAGTGTATCCCCCTTCTATTAACATTTTTCTACCTTTTTCATTAAGTATCATCAATTTCTTTTTTCGATCTGCCTTAATCATTTCCCCGTCAATACCAGTTATCCCTACAGAAGATATACCTTTACTTTGCAGCATCCCAGTAATGGTCTTACTAATCTTACCCGACATAACCATAGTGTAAATCATTGCAGTCTCTTTATCGGTATACCTACTACGCTTACCTGCTGGGGACACTATGAATTTCTGTTCCTTTCCCATGCTGTTCGCAATACTAGTAACGTCTTTTCCTCCGCCATGAACTATTACAACTTTTTGTTTTTTTACCAAATCATTAAAGTCTTCAAAGATAGTAGGGTTCAATCCCTCTACTATACTACCTCCTATTTTGATAACAATCATACTGGAGTAACTGGAGTGAATTTTAGTCCTGTCATTTCATCAAACCCTGACATTACGTTAAGGTTTTGAATTGCAGAGCCGGCAGCACCTTTCATTAAATTGTCAGAAGCAGACATTGCTACTATTCGCTTATTGTCTTCGTCCAAGTCGAACCCGACATCGCAAAAATTAGATGCTATTACAAATTTCGGATCTGGGAATTTGTATATTCCATTCTTGTCTCTTATCAATCTCACGAATGATTCATTATTGTATGAATTCCTATACATTTTCCAAAGTTCCAACTCACTTAGATCCTTCTTCAAAAATGCATGGTTTGTGGTTAATATCCCCCTAACCATATTAACAGCATGAGGAGTCATGCTTACATGAATTTTCTTCCCACCGAGCAAACTTAATTCTTGCTCTATTTCTCCAGTGTGACGATGTTTAGCAGGTTTGTAAGGACGAATAACGCCATAGCGCATGGCATGATGTGTAGCAGAATTGGCTTGCCCCCCTGCACCTGATGAACCAATCTTACTATCTACTACAAGATGGTCGGTATCTATCACATCGTTCTCAATTAGCGGTTTTAATGCAAGTAAAGAAGTAACGGCCATGCATCCAGGACAAGAAACTAGCTTTGCATTTTTTATTTGTTCGCGATGAAATTCGGGAACTCCATAAACAGAATTTGCCAACATTTCAGGATAAGGATGTTCCCACCCATACCATTTGACATAATCCTCTGGACTTTTCAATCTAAAATCGGCAGAGAGATCTATTATTTTAATACCTCTCTTAAAAAGTTCAATAACGATTTTATTAGATTTCCCATGAGGAACAGAAACAAAAACTAAGTCACATGTGTCAGTCAATTTGTCAATATTAAGCTCTGAAAATGTTAAATTAATAAAACTTTTTAAACTTGGATGAATCCTGTGTACATATTCACCCACTCTCTGTCTTGATGTAACCATCGATACATCGACTTTGGGGTGAGTAACTAGTAGTCTTAGCAATTCTCCACCCACGAAACCGGAAGCGCCTATAACTCCAATCTTCATTTAGAATTCCTCAATGTATATTCATTTACCTCTCTTTCAAATAAAAAGTATGTATCGATAATGAATTTCATAAATAATAAATCGTTCAATAATCCTCATTTAAATTTTTTGTCGATTATAGTTTTTTCTATTTCTTGTCACAATCTTTTACATAATCAATTATCATATCGGCAATATCTATTCCAGTAGCCAGACTTGCTCCCCTAAACTCGACAGTATTATTTATCTCATGCACTACTAGTCCCCGTTTTTCATCCTCCATCATGTCTATGCCCAGAACTCCTGCCCCAACTGCGCTTGCGGCCCTTAGAGCTAACTCCTCTAACTCGGAGGTGACTTCAATTAATTCAGCCTTACCACCTTTAGCTACATTGGTTCGCCATTCATCATCAGATGAATATCTATATACTGCAGCAATTAATTTTTCACCTACTACTATACAACGAATATCTCTTGGTGGCCTATGAATCAATTCCTGAAAATAAAAAATACTTGAGAACGGACTAGTACTTTCTTGTCTCATTTCCACAATAATCTTTCCTATTTCTTTATTCCGTACAGGGAATACACCTCGTCCCCAAGAGCCAATGACTGGTTTGAATACTAATGGATTCTGTTCAAGGTCTATTGTACTTATGAAGTTAAATGCAGAATCAGAATTAAATGAGAAATAAGATTTAGGAGTAGGAATGTCGTTTTTCTTTAGGATCATTGAGGTCAATAATTTGTTACCACATATCTCCCCGATTCTTGAACTATTTATTACATTATAGCCACACAGCTCTAAGCAATAAGTTAAAAATTGTCCCCGAAAGTGGCTTATGCTACGCTGCAGCAGTATATCTCCGAATTCAAATTCATTTGAATCCAAATCATCAGTATCAATAATGATATTTCTTGAATCGACTAACCTCACGTCAATTCCCTTTTTAATTGCAGTATTATAGAGAGCCTTTTCTTCAAATCTTAATTTATCAAAAAGGATATCTAATTTTACCATTTTTACTCCTTATTTTCCATGATTTTTGAATTAGCAGCAGTAGATTGTAAGCCCCAAAGTGCTACAAAACCTTTCGCCAAAGTTTGATCATAATTAGAACTAGACAAATAAGTGACTGTGTCATTGTTATATAGCGAAAACATTGATTTTCTCCCTACAACACGATAGGATCCGTTATGCATTTTAACCTTTATTTCACCGTTTACTCTTTGTTGTGTTTTCTCGACAAAAGCATTCAAATCAGATAATAGCGGGTCTAACCATAATCCTGAATATGATAACCATGCCCACTGTTCATCGACTAATAGTTTGAAACGGAGTTCTGAGTTAGTCAACACCAATTTTTCAAGGTCCTTATGTGCTTCTATTAATACCAGTGCTGCAGGAGCCTCATATACTTCACGTGATTTTATACCCACTACTCTATCCTCAATATGGTCAATTATGCCAACTCCATGTGCTCCAGCAATATTATTGAGGTCAGCGATTAGGCTTTCGAGATTCATTAGTTGATTGTTCAAAGAAATAGGTATCCCTTTTTCGAATCCGATCGCTATATATTCAGTAGAG
>JARFXS010000089.1 GCA_029194465.1 Candidatus Nitrosocosmicus sp. | reverse complement strand
ATATTGAAAAGCGATTCCCTTCAACATACCCAAATAGGTAATACCCAATCGCTAAAAAAAGAACTAGAGCAAGAACTAATTTTGATAGCAGAGTCTGAAAACGAGTTGTTATTACTCTTTAGGACTTTTTTAACTTCATTGGGTATGAATACCGAAACAGCTAGTAATGGACATGAAGCCCTAGACCGCTTTATTGAAAGCAAAGAGAATGGAAGGCATTATGACGTTATCGTGGTAGACACCCATTTGCTTGACCCCGCTGGTCTTGAGGTTGCAAAAACAATAAGAAGAGAAAAGCCTGACCAAAAACTGGTAGTGGTTACAACAACACCAATTGAGAATTTACCAGCAGAATGCTTAAAAACTGCTGGAATAAAAGACATAGATATACTTACAATGCCTTTTAAACTATCAAAGCTAGGACAAGTATTAAGAAACTAACTGACTTGCTACCGTCTTCTAGCCAATTGAGTTATTACTCTGTTGACTAGGGTTTCGGCACTTATTGGTTTGAGCATAAAATCATCTGCACCATAGCTAAGCACCCGAGTCTTTGAGTTTTCATTGTTTGCTACAACAACAATTTTTATTGATGGTTTTTTTACTTTTGCCTTTGAAATTATCATTGGGCCTCTGTCTGCGGCTATATGTCCGTTAATGAGCATCGAGTTTACTTCCTCTACATGCTTATCAAGAATCTCTAGGGCCTCTTCTGCGGATGTACATTTGAAACATCTAAAGCCATTTAAAGAAAATACACCACTTAGTACTATATTCACGTCTATATCGTCGGTAACTATTAGAATTGTTCCGTTAAGGTGTTCTAATCCACCATAGTTATCGTCTAATGGCAATAGACCTCAATAAAAATACTATTTTGCATGTTATAACCATTTCTATATAGTTTTGGAATCATAGATTTAGTTAAAATGTGCAATTTATATCATATTATTGATTCTCCTGGCTATTTAGAATATTTAATACAATATCACTGCTTTTAGAAGGACTCTGATAAATCCTTTCAGACCACACTATCCTCTCTACTCCTTCCATTTTTTTAATTGCAGAAATTAAATCAAGTAATTCTTTACTTTCTTTGTAAATTACGTTACCAAGAATATCAGAGTTTCCTATGTGAATTTCAACAGATGAAACTTGTTTTTGATTTTGTATTTTATTTGCTATTTCATCAATATTTCCCATTCTCAAATAAACATATCAAACCTGTCTTAAATCCAAACTTTTGATAGTTTATTTGCGGGCTTAAAGTTACATAACCTGCTGATATCAGATTCCTAACCCTTCTTCTACTGTAGAAAGAGACATATGCAGATCTTTAGAAATCTCTTTGTTATTTTTATTTGAAAGCATTAAATCTAAAATTTTAATATCTATTTCATCAATATTTCTATCAAGTTTGTTCCTTGATATGATTTCTCGCCTCAATAATTTGTTAGCATTTATTATATTTAACCCTAGAGGGGAAGATACTATGATTCAATTTAGGAAAACACATTCACTATTTGGAAGGTGGATAGTTTTTCAAGTTTGTTTACATTTTAGGAACTGACTAATTATTCTTATTTATAATCTGTTTTAAGCATGTTTAAAACACAATCCACAGTATTATCTCCCAATACCTCTATTTCCTCAGAAAAGTGTACATTTGATATGAAAGGATACAACTTTACTTTGTCCATCAAAAAAAATAATTCATCAGAATTTTGGTATATGGTCTTTATACAAATACCATCCGACGGTGTTTTGATTTTTATTAATTTGAGTATATTTTTGGTAAAAAAAGATGAGGGATCGAGTTGATTTACAAAATCATTAACCTTGTCCTCTTTTATATCCGCAAATATATCAGCGAATCGAAAGCTTAGTCCAAGTTTTTCAAAGTCTAGAGCATATGTTGCTTGTAATACTTTTGACTCTATGAGTCTTCTTTTCCTATGGGCAATACGAAAAGGAATTTCTGACTTGAGAGAAATTTCTAAAGTCTGAATATCTGGGTCTTTTATTATCTCTTTGATAATAAATAGGTCGAATTTATCTGCTGTTATAAAGGGAGTGAGCATAGAATTTGAATATTGATCAATATTACTGCATTCGTCGGTATGAATGTCTATTGGAGCACTATTCTCTTTGACTATTTTAATACCTTTTTTGGAAAAGTCTCTGTTAATTTTTGTATTTTTGGGTAAAGGAAGGATATAGCCATTTTCAATCTTATTTTCAGAATCCTTCCTATTATTTACATCACCTTTAGGATGCAAGTTTATCACAATATTTGACCATAAACAAATTACAACACTATAACACTTAAACTTGTAATTAGAACTAGTCATTTGATATTGATATCTTGGTACCTTACATTCCTTTGCCAATCAGTGGCTTTAAGGCTGGCAGATAAGAATAAGCATCAATGGGATTGTATCAGATTTTATTTTAATTATATGAATGAAGAATTAGTCGTATCAAATAACAAATCTAATTGTTAAGAAGAGTCTATCCCTACCTTGTTTTCAATCAAATATTCGCTATAATATAGGAGATAACCGATTTAAATGTCATAAGTGAGACTTAGATAGCCAAAAGTTTCACTAGTAAATTCCTTTTTAACATTATTGTTTATATTAGTGGTTAAATGAGACTGGGTCGTAATTCCTAACAAATATAGCTGGTCTCATAGAGTATCATATTTTGTTTGAAACAGATATTCTACAAGACCAGCCAAGTTTAGTTCTTCATCATCAATCCTAATTAGCGTTTTGTATTTTATCGGTTTGATCGATTGGTCATCGAATCGCATCAATCGTCGTCATAAAAGAGGTAGACCTTATGTATATTCTCCTACCATTATTCTACGATGCTTATAGTTCGTATCTGGTTCAGATTAGACTCAAACAGGTCACTGCATTATTTCTTATGTTTGGATTTGCCGAATAATCAAAGAATAATGAAAGCCTGTGGTTTATCTGTATCACATTTCCCACCAAGCAGACGCACTTTTGATAGGCGATTGAAAACGATGTCTACTGATATCAAGGAAAGGATAGCAACGATGGGAAGCCCGTTTGTATCTGAAGGATTTGTCAAACCATACGTGGTAGCAGTAGACAGCGCACTTTAAAATCAAAAGGTCATGTCTGGCATGCATCATCTATGAAAGAAGGAGTACCTTATTCAGGTATTGATACAGACGCAAGGTGGGATTTGTTACCATACCAAATGGTGGGTGTTTGGATACAAACTACACGTGGTATCAGCTTACTGATCCTTCTTCTACAATAATACCCTTTCAGCAGATGTTACAACAGCCAACGTGTCTGACAAACCTGTTTATCCGGATTTGATATCTTGCCTATACCAGAAATACTAAAGAAGTTATTATTACGTTGTTGCAGATCCAGGATATGATGATCAGGATCTGTATGATTTTAGCATGAATAATGGATTTCAACTTGTATATCCTATACGAAGATACAAGAATACACCCGAAGAAAGGCTGAAACCAAGTGATTTTTATCAATCGGCTTTAGGACAAGTAGTTTATTCAAGGAGAAGGACATCTATAGAACCGCTTTTGAACATATAAAATCAGTTTTTAGAATAGACCCAAGCATCTGTGAGCGGGCTTGTTAATGTACGCAGTATCGCACTGTTGGCAATATTGTTGTAATTGATACTTGTTTATTACAACCGTAAGTGGCCGAAAAAGATAATCCTAGAAAATCAATCAAATACCTGATAGGCTGTTAGTCTGTTGTCACTAATAATAGAATAGCATTATTAAAATGATTTATGACCCAGTCTCGGTTAAATACTTTATTAGTTATACATTTTTCCGTTCCACGGCTAGTCAGGTTGACTAATCTGGTGCTTTCAAGTGCCCACAATGAAATTCATTTTAGGACGAAATCATGCAAAAATATATTCCTTCTAGATTCTATTATTTGATACAAATTATACTGAAACCTTACATTATATTTTTCAAATTCTTTGTTTCAATACATCGATCAATCTTAACCTATATCTGGATCAGAATAATTAGTATCGTTTTATTGTTTGTTCCCTATACTTTTTCCTCATTTCCCAACCACGGAAGGATCTTGTTCTTAATTTATAGTTACAACAAGGACAATAAGGACTATTATCCCATTGTATAAAAATCTCACAAACACTGCATCGCTTCTGTCCCTCCTTATATCTAGATGGAATCATATGATTTCTTTTTGCTTTGAATCTTTCACATATTCCATTGCAACTCATGATTCAAACACCAAATTTTCATTATTACGGAAATAAAATTTTTTCTCTATATTTTAGGTGATGGCATATCCATAGGCTTCTATCGAATAAAAAGTAAGTAATGATTTAATCAAATACTCGCTAATCCTTGATACTATCCAGTAGTTTTTGATTTATTTCGTGAAGACCAAAAGGTTTGTTTAGAACTTTTCCATTCTTTATAATCTTTCATTATGTTTTTATGATCAAACCCAAAGTCCTCCTGTTCAATAGATTCAATATTTATCCATTTTATTGAGGCAGCGCCATCTCCTCTCTGCTATTGGTTCTTTGTTTTGACTATTTGGAGATATTTTTGCTATAAACACCGTGGACATATTATGACCTCTGTAGTCTCTGTTAGGATCAGGAATATACTCCCAATATATGATCCAAATTCATGTCTAAAGATGTTTCTTCCTTTACTTCACGTATAAGTCCGTTTCTTCTACTGTTTCGCCCATTTTAATAAATCCACCTTGGAAATACCATTTTACCTCGAAAGGCTCTTTGATTCTTTTGATAAATAACACTTGTGAATTATTATCAATTATCGCATCAACGGTAGGAATGGGATTCTTATGTTCATCTTGTTTTGACATATCTATTAAAAATTATTCAACAAACATCTTAAACATCGCACATCGATAGCGTTGTCGTATTTCTTTGTGGACTGGTGATCCTTGGATCCTTGAACATCGTCTTTGTTCACATATGTGAGTATCGTTTAAATCATGTGAATTAAAATACCGCTATCCTAAAAATACCAACGTCATTAAAAGATCTTGAATCCAATATAGTTTTTTTATTTATAACTCAATTTTTCAATGAAATGAATTTTTGATTTATATATTTATTGACACTGGGGTGGAATGAGATTTATTTACATGTCCGGCGGAATCACTACAAAAAAGAAAGAGAAAAATTAAATTATTATTGATCAAGTAATTGTGGAGGCTTTGTGCTTTCAACGTAAAGATCGAAACAAGGTCCAAATCCTTAGATAATTTCTTTTGCCACAATGATCATTGTCTATGCTTTCCTATGGGAAACAAAGCTAGAGATTCTTATACTTTCCTAACCATTAACTAGAGGTAAATATACAAGGATGATTCAAAATGAAAAAGATAATAAGAAAAAAGATGAGATCAATATAGAAAACAATGAGTCAGATATTTTAGAACAAGGAGATATCTACTTCTTTTATAGACCAAAGAAGAACTCATCAGAAGTAAAAGACATTGAGGATATTCGACGATTTTTTATGGTTACTGCACCTGAAAAACAAAATACTAGAAATACGTCCAAGAATACTCGAGGAAAGTTTTATAGATTATTTGTAGTAGGCAAAAAATCACTTCCAGAAATTAGAAAGAGTGAGGCCAGAGCCTCTGAAAGATACTGGGCTCGAGTAGGAGGAATATATGAAAATCAAAATGATCTTACAAAGGAACTATTTTCACATGAATTTAGAGAGGGAGATGCTGCAAGACCCGTTGGAGTGGGTAAATATATCATTGTAAGACATCAAAAGCATGCAGAGATCGCCTATATTTTGGAAACTCCATATAAACCAGGATACGCCCAAGAAGAACTTGGAATAGAAAAGGAGGCAAGTTACATAGTATCGGTCATAAATCCCAAAAGCCCTGTACCAGAAGGTTTTCCAAGTGCAGAAGAACATCCAAAATATCCTGATAAAGTCTTAAAAGAGTTTGATGAAAATGAGAATTTTACATCTCTATTTAAGGATACGCAGCTAATAGATTTTCCTAATGCACAGGTTATCCTAATTGGGGCTAGAGAAGGAAAAGACATTATTAAACACGACCTCGGAATTGATATTGATTTAGATAATGAAAGCAAAAGAAAGAAAGATTTGGATATATTAAATAAACTCAAAACTTCCTTTAAGAACGTTCCTACAAAACCTCTGACAGAAGGTAAGTTGGAGTAATCAATAATGAGGAATAATTTTTTTATTTCTCCATGAAGTAGGACTAAATAATATCAAAAATATTTATCCCAATCCTAAATTCATAGTAACTGATTGTTTTGGTATACAAATTATCTTTCTTACCATGTTTAAAGTTTATGTAGGTCAAATTGAAATTATTTTTAAGCAAAAGTAGTATGTTTGAATTTTACATTTTTCTAATATAGTTATATCCTTTGGTGTAATAATATTTACATGTCCGAAGAGCCAACTAATGATAGAAAAGTCGATTTTAGACAAAATACTAGCCGTGTTGCAAATAACTCTGAAAACAGTTTAGACGAAGCGGGAGACAAAATTAAAGCTGGCATCAAAGCAATGACAAAGAAGATAAAAGATCCAGATAGAAACTTGCAAGCAGAATACACCAAGCAAAAATTTAAAGAAGATACAAAAGATTATTGAGACTTTTTTGCTTTCTGAAAAATATGTCAGATCAAATACTAATTGAACTTTAACTTGCAAAACAAGTTCATATACTAAAAACAAAACTTATCCGTATATTCCAATTTATCGCTTGCCCGCGGGGATTAAGTTCCTTGTGGTTACGGGTTATAATTCAAAATTGACTTTCTGTGTATTTTGCAATTTTCCTTCTCGATTCAATGCTATTAGTTAATTGTTGGAAAGTTGGGAAAATTAGAATAGTGATTGATATTCATATCATAAATCAATTTGCTTATAATTAGCTGAAATTGTCTCTTATAGTTTGTTTCTGAAAATCTCGTAACAGAATCACTTATTCTTTGTCTTTCCTCATCCGCTACATCTAGTGTGGATGCTATTATTTGAGATGCTTGCTCTAACGAATCATATTGATACACTTTTGGGACAAACTCTGATGGTCCTCCAATATTTGGTACAACAGGAACCAAACCCGCACTCATTGCCTCTACTATAGATATGCCAAAATGTTCACCTTTTCGAGGATGAAAATATACTTTACTTTTCTTCATTAATTGGATTAACTCCTCAAAAGCTGGCATTTATTTTAAAAGTTATAATGTCTGAAACATCTTTATCTATAATGAGACTCTTCAAATCTTCATAGTATTTTTGATAAAATGGATCCAAACTACCTACTATAATCATCTTTGCTTCAATCTTTTTTTTCCTTTAGTAGCTTTGCAAGGTAAATAGCATTTTCAATTCTTTTGCTAGGTTCTATTCTACAAATTACCAAAACTAGATTATTTCTAGGCTTATATGAAATTTTTGAATGTGAAGAAAATCCCAAACTATTGCGAATATAATTAACAGCTACCGGTGGACTTAGAACGATTGTCTCATCAATACCATAAGCCTCAATAATTGCTTTCTTACTATATTGTGAATTAGTTATAAGGAATGAATTTCTGATCATTTTTTCATAAGCTTCTTTTACCCATTTGATATAGCGATTTTTTCTCTCAAGGTTATCAATTGTTGACTCTGAAACAGTTCTTTTATTGACTGAAGACAAATAACTTATGGAGTTGTCTGCCGCATTGATAATAGACCCAGCATTTGACTTTAACGATGACGAGGAGTCCATTCTACTAACTCTAAGATGATATTCAAAATAATTTGAATCCTTATTCTCAATAAATGATCGAGCCGATGGATAGTGACAATAAGTAACTACTATTGCCTTTGAAAGTTTAGGACTATAATAGGGATCGATGTCGCCATGAGTGTTAATTATTAAATCATAAACGTTATCAAGGATGTTACTATCGATACTTTCCTGATCAAACATTTGTATTACATTTATTTTCCTTATTTGTTTCATAATCGAAGTTAAGTCCTTGCCAAATGCATTCTCTAATTTAGAAAGATTTGGATTCTCTAGTGTAGTCAAATCTACTTCTATTCCCATCTCTGCTACAGCATTCATCGTGACAAGAGTAAAACGCTCGCCACCTCCACAAGGATTTAGATTTGAATAAATGAAATTTGCTTTCAATTATTTGTCACCTTTCTTTAATCTTTCAATGGGTTAACACTCAACAATATTTTATCAATCAACCGTGAGAATGATAGCAGTTGCGTATTCATATCGGTAAAGACAAATAGTTTGCTTATTTGGATCAAGACCAACATTTATTGGTGATAAAATTTTATATTGATGATACTTTTCGATTAACGTTATAAAAATTGCCTTCACCCATGATTGTTTGTTAAGGAAAGTAGTGGTTTAAACAGATCTATTTTTTTATCCTGCTTTTTTATTTTAGACTTTCTTTAGAGCCAGAATTGTCTCGTCAAATATTATTTAATAAATCAAGAAAAAGGATCATAGTCTCATGATTCGATTGAAATTACTCTATATCACATTGCTTGCAAATGATCTGAGTAAGGAATTAGATACAAAGCAAGTGTGAATGTTGCTGGGTGCCATTGGACTTTGTATCTAGTATCTCACTTTATTGTATGTTATATAATATGTTAATTATTATTGCATGGCAAACTCAAGCGATATTGAATACGAAGAAGGCGCAGCCGGCACTAATAAAGAAAGAAAAAGTGATCCACTAAAAAGAATATTTAGATAAAGAGGCTATGACACCAGCCAAAATAAATGCAGGTGAACCTACTGCGGTAAAGAGGGATCCTAATGACCAACAAATAACTTCCGAGGGACAGACAGGAACAACTAGTGAACAAGCTCAAGAAGAATATCGAAAAAGAGGTATGACAAAGGTCGATACTCATAGTCATTCACATGAAGGTTCATCATGTTCATGTGGCCATTAAGATACATTGATCAAAACAGCTCTAAAAATACGGCCATATAATCTTAAAAAGTCAACAATTATACTGCAAGCCAGAGGGTCAAAATCCTAATATTTTGCAGATTTTCTATATTTTATTTTTTTGCATTAAATTCCTCTATGTAGAATAACTTATACTTCCAGGAGTCTGTTTTTGATACCATTGCTTTGATGTTTTGAATTTGCATTTTGTGTATTAGTCAGGGTAAAAATTTTGATCTTAAATTGTTGTTCTATTTGCTTTACATTAGATGAGTATTTTGGTTGGTTGGAAGCATCATGTTTAAGGTGTCCCAACTTCTAAATAGATTCTATTACTTTGATTTAGGTAGATTATTACTCTTAATTCTGAACAATAGGTTAGTAATCTAATGTTTGATTAAAGCTACCGACATACTTTTCAGTATTATTATTGACTGTTTGATCCACCATGAAAGGATGCTGAACCTGTTGTATTTGAGGAGGAAATACCGGCAATGTGTCCACAGGATTCCAAGTTACTATAACCTTTCCATATGAATCGGATAATTTCACCAACCATTCTTTTTGTTGTTGGTCATTTAACAATGGGAATATTGGATTTGCTCTGTCTGGAGAAAACTCTTCTTTATGATAATGCCAATTTGGTTTTTCTCTATCTGGTAATGCTTGATACGTCTTAGAGTCAACCATGTATTCTACTCCTATCAATGTTGCATTTGGAGAGATGCTGTCATATAGTTGACACACCATCATTACTTTGTCATTTGTTTTACAAAAATGATACACCCTAAGAGTAGGATCATCAAATACATGTCTGACTGCATTTAACGGACCTGTGGGCGGACCACCATAACCGTCAACCGGCTTTGTAGTATTAGCAGAAATAGCATTAACTTGAGTTGCGTTCATCGGAGTAGCAACAGTGGTGTTAGTGTTAGATTGTCCTTGTACTTGTACAATACTGTACTGTTGTATAGAAAATGCGATTACATAGATTCCTATGAATAATAGTATTGATAATGCAATGGGTATTATCTTATTATTTGATTGTGATACAAAAGACCACGATTTAGAGTGATTCATCCAATATAGGATTATTAAAATAGATTAAATAGATAATGTGAAAAAGAATCAACTTGATTAAGATATTCTAATATAAACAGTATTAATGTTATCAAACATACAGATAGGTAAGGAATCGATGTGTGACAGAATACTTTTTCTCATTTTGGGCCTAGTTGGTCTTATTAAAGTTTAATAAATTATGATCAATGTAGTGAATATTTCATTTAGATGATTGCTAAAAACAAGTACACAATCCCCGTACCGCGGAAGATGTTACAAAGAATAGATAAATCATTTCCCGCTCATATAGGTAAGCTTCGTTATGCAGTGGATTTTATTGTTCCCAAAGGCACACCTGTTCTTGCTGCAGCAGAAGGTGTTGTAACTAATATCAAAGATGACTCGAATGTTGGAGGTCCACATGCATCATACTGGTTTTATACTAATTTTATTACAATCAAACATTCGAATGGTGAGTATTCTAGGTATGACCACCTTGATTATAAAGGTTCATGCTGGTGAAGATACATCCAAAGATGGAATGACTGGATATACCTATATTCCACATCTACACTTTCAAGTATATGTGTACACAGGATATAATATTTGGACAGATTTTGAAACTATAGAGATCAAGAATTTTAAGAATATGTTGTAAATCACTATTAATCATTCTCTTAACTTAGTAACAAAGTAAAATGCCTGACGATTCATGACTGAATTAATTTATTGTTGCCTGCCTTTTGTGCAATAATATTAATCAATGTATAAGGCGTCTTTTGTTCAAACATAATTTACCTAGGGTTAAATAACATGGTATAAATTTACACATACATAAATGCAAAAGGAAAATAAAAACAAAGATGATAACGTCTTCTTAATTGACGCAGAACACTAACTAATCTATCATCATAAAGTTTGTGAAAAGAAAAAAGAATCAATTCCCACAGAAAAGTATGTAAAAATCAATGAATTCTACTTACAAAAATAATATTACTTATGAATTATACAAGCTTTGTTCAGTAAAGATGCCTGAAAAGACGACTTGGTCGATTGATGAATTATATTACCATCTTAGTATCGATTCCTCAACAGAAAAATCATTTACTCTTGAAGGATTAAGAATGAACTTGACGGTCTAGAGGAAAAAGGGGTGGTTATTTTGGTAGATGGATATAACTTTATTAATCTTGTAGGGCCAAAACTTTCAGAGTTATTCGACTCTCGTATTTCCTAACTGATATGTTTCAAATTATTATTTTATCTTATTTATTCTCTAAC
>JARFXS010000088.1 GCA_029194465.1 Candidatus Nitrosocosmicus sp. | reverse complement strand
GCTATAACAAACTCAATTTTCGCGTCCGCTGCACGATTTTTTCCCTAGTAAATTCATTGAAAAGAATATTGTCTATATTTTGCTTCAAAATTTATTCAGCGACTCAATTTGCCTAAGAATATTCGCGTCTGCAATATTTCTTAAGATCTTCGATAAACCACGTGAAAAACTACTGGTATTCTATGTAATTGTAGAGGGCAGATACCTGGCCCTTGTTATTGAGCTAGTTCTAGCTATCTCTAATTGAACTTTTTCCAACATTAGTTTTTCTTCAGTGTTCAGAAAAACCAGATTCTGTAATATCATCGGTAAGACAGGAAAATTCATTTTTTTGTCATTTTAGGACACCAGACTATCTATCGACAATTCTGAAAACCTAATGCTTTACCACCGTCTAATCCATCTGTGGTGCATAAAATTTACGTATACTTTACTGAGATCATGAGGTGGAGTAATCATCTCCATCATCTGCACGGTTGGGTTATCCACCAAGGATCTTCTTGACAAAACTGCCCATTCGCCAAATACATTCAAAACCTTAGTATGACCTTAGATTGCGGATCATATGATGAAACATATGAAACTGCTAGGGCCAACAGTATCTTTTACATCCCAAACCAATTTAGAGAATTCGGGCACTGCTGTATATTCTACGATTGCTTTTAACCCGTCGCTGAATTTGTCTCAATATACTCTGTTAGTTTTGTATTTGGGGCCTAACTCATGAAAATCCACTTCAATGTAATAAAGCCCACTTTTCAATGTATCCGTTTTTCCAATTTTCGTTCTATAAAAAGATAATTAGAATTTAATGCTTGAACATGTTTTGTTTTAAAAACTCTCAGCATTCGTCTTTCCAAACTCTACCCATGTATTCCCAATATTGATTCATATTTAAAAGTTTTCCACCTTAAAAAAATTTGAACAATTTTTGTCAGGGCGATTTCTTTGGGAAAATCATTCTGATGAATATCAGTCACTTCATTTACAATGAAAAGTGATCATAAAGAATGAGTTTCATTCCAAAATTAGAAAATGTATAGGTGAAAGTAAACTGAAATGTTTAGGAATTTTTAGAAAGCAACATACAATATAGCAAGGCAACAAACCTGTTAATATGATCATCAAAAGGTAAATGGAATTACAATTATTCCATGTAAATCCTTAGTGGCACGTTTCTCATCCCACTCAACACCAGGCTCTTCCTTTATTGTATCTAACACGCTATTCTTTCCTATCATTAGTAACGGCCTTTTTGTAAATCTCTTAAATTCCTTGTTGATAGAGATTTATTGCTCTACTTGGTGACTTTTAAGATAATATTTAACCTTTATGGAGCTATTATGGATACGAGATGAAATTTGATTTCATGATTGTAAAATAAGTACAACTGAACGGGACCTAATTTCCCCTCTTTTTAGAATCTGAAACATAAGAGAAGAAAATCTTTGACTATGAAAATCTTGTGACAATAGGATTTTAAATTTATCAAGAAAAGTCTGAAATCATTTTATATTTATAAAGTCAGGGGTAGAAAAACTATCAATGGATGAAATAGATTCAAAAATATTAAGAAGACTTTTAACCGATGCTAGGAGTTCGTATAGAAAAATAGCATTTGAATTGGGAATTTCTCCACCCACTGTGCTCAATCGAATATCCAAACTTGAAAGAGATGAGGTAATAAAGTCCTATTCTGCAATGGTAGATTACGCAAAAATAGGATTTGATCTGACAGCAGTAATTGAGGTCACTGCAATTAAGAATAAAATAATCGAAGTACAAAGACATATTTCAAAATTTTCTAATGTTTGTGCAGTTTATGATATTACAGGCTTGACCGACCTAATAATCATTGCAAAGTTTAAGAATCGTTCCGATCTTAGTGATTTTGTCAAGCATGATTTATCACTGCCATATATAGATAGAACCAATACCCATATAGTCTTAATTACCGCCAAAGAGGATTTCAGATTATTGTGATACTATATCAGGTAGTATTCTGATAAAGTCGCGCATATCGTATTTTTGAACATCTTCCATTGATTTATTCGTTAGGGATATTACTGGGTTTTCCATAGAAAAATCATTTAATTGTTCTATAAATAGTTCTTTTTCAAATACCCGCAGTGTTTCTCTTATTATGGAGTAATCTTCTATAGACAAGTTATCAATTTTTGCACCTTCGGCTGCGGTGGTTCCCTGGGGAGAATAAATTACTCCGCCAACCATTCCCGGACCGAATAATTCACCGGGCAACCCCAAATTAAGTAATATGCCACCTGACATGTATAAACCTGAATTATATCCTGCACCAAAAGTTACCAGCCTCCCACCTCTTGCTTGTCCCATTGCTCTTTCCATACATCCTTTTTTGATCAAGACATCCACACCGGTGCTAAATTCAGTTGCTTGATTATTTTGACAAGCCAATTCCGTGGCAAATCCCTCTACAATTATTTTCCCTTTATATCCTTTATCAGCCAATCCATTCTCACTGTTACCCTTTACAATCCACGTACCATCAAAATTGCAAAATGCGCCAAAAAAATTTCCGACGTTACCTTCTACCACCAAATCGAGTTTTATTGTCTTGTCAAAACTGAGTATCCCTATTCTATATAGGGACCTTGGATTTTTTATTATGATCTTAGTTTCACCTTCAATTACCTTTTTGGTTATGATGGAATTTATTGCTCTTTCCATTATCAGCGGGGAACTTACAATATCTCCAAATTTTTCATTCGATGCGCGTTTTGTACCTTCTGGGAGTTTTATGCCATAATGTTGCTCAAATATAGTGTTAATCCTTTCAAATTGCGTATCCGGATTAGATATTTTTGAACCTATTTCTTTTAGTATTATCCCAAGTTCATCAATATCTAACATGTAACACATTAGTCTTTGGTCGTTGATCAAAGCCTTATTAATTTATTTATTCTATAGTAAAAACCAGCGACTTTCCTGGTGACGCTGCCTTCACTTCCTTGTTGGCTCCAATGATATCCAATGCAGATAGATCCGTCGCCATAGCCCAAAATGCAGGATATGCATCTGACCCAGGATTATAACCCACAATACCCTTTCTTGTTCCAAATTTATCCCGTACTAATGACAAAGTACGATTGGTAGATGCAATATACGTAAAAGGCCCATCAGCTTTTTGAATGAATTCATTATGAGCCCTCTCTAGGTCTCCGTGCTGTAATAGTTGGTCGACAAGAAATATCGCAATTACCTCTGAATCACAGCTGGAATAGAAAGGGTATCCTTTAATTTCTAGCATATTTCTTAGTTTGGAATAATTTGCTATTTCTCCGTTATGCACTACTGCAATATCGGGCATAACAGTAGTACTAAAGGGATGAGCATTGCTTGGATCAACGTTACTGCTTGTCGCAATTCTCAAATGTCCTATTCCGTGAGTCCCATTCATTGATCTTATATTGTATTTTTTATCAAGGTCTCTCACTAGACCCACATTCTTAATCAACTTCATTTCTTTAGTATAACCCATAATTGAGACGTTTTCGTTTTCTCTTAACCTGGAAACAAGTTGATCAGACTCTTTTGAATATTTAATTTCTGTATTAGTTTTTTCTTCCCTCAGCTCGTATTCATTCTCACACTTTAGGAGGTAGGCAAGGTTAGCAAAAGAATTACTTTGACAAGTGTCTTCATTATTGTATATGGCTACTCCGGCACTATCTTGTGCTCTTACTTGCTGGCTCTCCATCATCTTGTAAAGCAGTTCACCCACTAAGAAGTTTGAATCAGTATGTTCTTCTAATATGATCCCACATATTCCACACACGTTACTTTCATCTCCTCTTTATCTATTTACCAACAGATACTCAACTAGTTCCTGTTTTTGAGATGGATTTAGATCCAGTTGTTCCTCTGCAATATATTTATATACGAAATCTTCAATTATTTGGCGATAAGTCTGGTTTGTGCCTTCTATTGCAATATCTGCTTGAATACTTGCTTCAATATTTGATGTACGCAAATCTGCGGAAGAAATATTATAGAAATTACTATATCCTAATGCGGCAGGAACTCCTTTTAGTTCTCCTTTAGTGGCCATCACATGTTTGCATATCCTATCTGATACTGCATTGAAATCAGACTGAACCTCATGATGATGAGCAGCATTAGCAATCAACAAGCTCGTAGAATATCCAATGATATCTGCACCTAATGCAGCCGCTCTTACAATTCTTCCGCTATTATTAACATCTCCAGCAACTATTAGTACTGTTCCATCATTTTCCTTACCAGCATAGTAACGGTTTATTGCACTTTTTATATCGTGTATAACCTTAATCGCATGCATTTCTTTGTTTTTTGATTTATCTATTATCTTGATAGTATTTGCAATAATCCCATCAGCACCTGCGTCTAACAATGGTTCTAGATATTTTTCAAAAGTATTGTCTACCTCAACAAGTATTGGACCATCAAAATCTTTTCTTATATCGGTTAGAAATTGAATAGACTTTTCATCATTGCATTGAAATACAAGGCCTTCCGTGTTGTACTCAACTTTTTCTTCTAATATTTTCGTTCTTTTATTTATTCTTCTAAAATGTGGGTAATTTCTATTTTCTATTCTATTTTCTGAAATAAGTCCTAAATTCGTGTTCTCAAAAGTCTTGAGCCTATTTAATGCACTGTGAAGCGATTCTAATGTCGTATTATCTATTTGTGCGTCATTATCATAAATTATCAAAGGCATTGACAAAGTAACTTTGTTGGGACACTGTCTTCGACCTATGGAAATATCAAGATCAATTATTTCTCGATATGGATCGTATGGAGGACGCGATAGTTGTGCACCTAATGCAGTGATATAATTCCACAAGTCTTGAGTTTTTGCACCATCACCATGCTTTTGTTCAAGTTTTATTTTTTCATCTATAGATATATTGCGAGGAAGACCTGTTTCAGCTAATTCCAAGATAGAAGATCGTATTATGTATTTTTCTTTGATATTCATTTTTTAGTTATCTCCGGAATATCTCTAAGTATTTTATCTAAATCCTTATTCTTTATCTTGTTATAGTAACTCGACGCGTTGGTAGATAATCCTGATACCAAATTTGATATCTCATCAGTAGTATATAGGTCCGCCTTGTTGAGATCCTGTATTCTTTTCTTTCCTAAAGAGCCTACGATATTTTGCAGTTCGATCCTTGTTCCCTTAATATAATTGACTATTCTATTCACACTGGATTGAATGTTTAATTTTTCATATGATCCAGTTAATCCTGCAGGGCAAGTATTGGTATAACAATCTTGAACTAATGTACATCCCATAGATATGAGAAATCCCGTACCTATACCTACTCCATTTGATCCAAGAGCGATGCATTTTGCAATGCGTTTTGAATCCCAGATACCACCGTGAGCAATTAGCTTGAAATCATCCAAATCTCTCTTTGAATAGTAATTATCTATTGCGTCTTTAGCCAACCTTATTGCAGGTATCGTATTTACACCAATGCTATCTCGAATTTCCCAGGGTGCAGCCCCAGTCCCACCTACATAACCGTCTATAGCTGCAGCATCTGCAAAAGATTTGAGTATTATGGCGATATCATCTTGAACTCTTGATGCCCCCACCTTTACAATAATTGGAACATTCCAGTCAGTAAGCTCTCTTAATTCAAGAATTTTTGCAACTAGATCTTCTGGTCCTAAAATATCAAGGTGCCTTGAAGGCGAATGAGCCGATTTATAAGGTGGGATACCGCGATTTTCTGCCACTAATTCAGTCACTTTTGAACCGGGTAATAGTCCACCATGTCCTATTTTTGCTCCTTGTCCTATCTTTATTTCTATTGCATCTGCATTAAGCAAGTAGTCAGGATCCTTCCAAAATCTCCCTGATGCATATTGAACCACCAATGGATATTTTCTACGAAAAAGCTGTTCTCTGTCAATACTGTCTAAATTATGTTCCTTAAGCAGCCTAGATACTTGATCCTCTACATTGGGATTACCATTGTTAAAATCATGAACTTCCCAAGGCAGTGCTCCTCCTTCTCCAGTATTCATTATCACTCTTATGCCGTCATCTGCAAGTTGATTTAATGCTAGATGCAATGCTATTTTTGCAGGAAGCTTAAGTGAACCATAGCTCATACCAGAAACAAAAAACGGAATGTCCGTGGTTATCTTTCTGTTTGAATAACGACCTCCTATAGATAAAGATAGATCGATATTTCTACAATCAATATCTGTTTTGAGGGTTCCACCAACGAGATCGATAGAAGAAAAATAATCATTTGTGGAATTAGCTCCTAATCCTGAGTAAGGGATTAGACCATCGAATGCTTTTCTTGCATCTAGAATAATTTTTGATTGATCGTAATACAACGAGTTGAAATTATCACTCTTAGTAACAAGTTTGGTAGAAGAAACTTCTTTTAGAAGATTTCTTTTGATTTCTAATATATCTTTAGGATACGACATGTGTTACCTAAACATTCCCATACATATAGAATTCTCTTGGCGAAGGTATTGCGGCCACAGTGACATATTCATCCTTTTTAATCTGACAATACATTTCAATAAAATCGTCTTCAAATACAGGATTCAAAAAGTCAGCATCAGATTCTAGAGACTCTATAGCGTCTAACAAAGAGGTAGGCAATTTCTTAATTCCATACTCCCTCTTTTCTTGCTCTGTCAGTTTGTAGATATCTTTGTCTACGTGGTTTGGAGGAGATATTTTTTTGTTGACTCCATCAAGACCAGCTAGAAGTAATGCCGACTCCACAAGGTAGATGTTTGAACTTGGATCAGGTGTCCTATACTCTAGTCGTTTTTGCTTCTCCATATTTTTATAATGGGCCGGAATCCTGATGCTAGCTGACCTATTCATTTTACTCCAGGCTACATTAATTGGGGCCTCATAGCCAGGAACTAATCTTCGATATGAATTAGTAGTTGGATTTGTCAAAGCACAAAGTGCTCTAGCGTGATCTATTATACCGCCAATATAGTAATGAGCTGTTTGACTTAATTCTGCATAATCATCGGAAGGATCAAAGAACATATTTGCATCATGTCCGTATTTCTTTTTAGTCCATAAACTCTGACTTACGTGCATACCTGAACCATTGTCAAGTGCTACTGGTTTAGGCATAAAGTTTGCAATCATTTCTCGCTTGGCAGCAACCTCTTTTACGGTTTTCTTATAGGTAATTACGTTATCGGCCATTCTGGTTAGATCATCATACACCATTTGAATTTCGCATTGTCCAGCTGTTGCAACCTCATGGTGGTGTGCATCAACTCTTATTCCGAAATATTCTTGCAACGTTTCTGATACTTCATCCCTTAAATCTGTTAGACTGTCGGCTGGAGGTGCAGGGAAATATCCTCCTTTAAACGGAATTGTATATTCGTTACCACTAGAAGAGTTCCATGGAGCTTCCCCAGATTCTATTGAGTATCCTGATCCACCAGAACAATCTACTGAAGACATGGGACTTGGCAGAAGTGATATTTTATTGAATATAAAAAATTCTAATTCAGGTCCCCAATAACTTTTCTCAAACCCTTTATTCTTTAAGAAATCTTCTGCCTTTTGTGCTATATATCTACAATCTCTGAATACCTTTTACCACCGTATCCGTCATAAATATTAACAAATGCATGCAGCCATCGAGGGATAAGCATAATTTTTTTTGTTATGATTGTTCTTGTCAAAATATTCCGGCAAGATTGCAAAAGTGGAAGGGTCTGGTTTGAGTAGCATGTCTGATTCATAAATCTCTTTGAATCCTTTTATGGAACTACCATCCAATCTAGGTAATCCTCTTAAACGCGTCTTTCTGTAATTTTTACATCGTTTACAGATATTTGGTGAAGAAATCCAAAAGGGTCACAAAAATTAAGCCTTACCCATTTTATCCCCGATCTTTTTAATTCATTTATCACACCCATTTCAGAATTTTTATAAGTTTTTTCTACTTGCATTTATAATTGACAACAGTAATAAAGATAAACTTGTCTGACTTTTTTATTAACAAATGATATAAGAAAACAAGTTTATTTATCATTTGTTAAATAAATAGTCAAGAAAAGTCTCAATATATTACACTTGAAAAATCTCATTTCTGTGGCAAATTATAGCTTTGCTTTCTGTTAGTCATGTCCTCGATAAAAAAGATGATTAAATCTTTATTGGGAAAATTATTTTAGAATTTGCTATAATGATCATATTTGAAAATCTAACAATACATTGGTAAATAGAAAATAGAGATTTGAAAATGAAATATCTAGCTACGATAAAGGAACTAATATCCTAAAATAATAAAATAAAATATATTTGATTATAAGACCAAATCTAAGATAAGGTGTAATAAAACCGATAGTTTGATTCATCCATACTTGTATTGGATTCCTTTTTCGCCTCTGGGATGTCTCCATTCTGTTTCTGGAGAACATGTACCACATTCTATGCAACCCTCATGTTGTAAAACTACTTCTTCTCCTTCAAGACTATAGCATTTAGTTGGACAAAGCGTAACCATTTTTTTCATAAATTCGCTCCTTGAGTTTGTTATTTTGATATGGCTTTGTGGGTCATCATTGTAACTTAGACTTGATATCCTTTGAGATAATTCTGGAATAGACAGTGAATATTCAGAGATGGTTTTGGTTCCGAGTTTTTCTGCAATATTTATTGGAGTATTAATGTACGTTTCTTTTGATTCTATTAGTGATAACATATTGTTGTATCCTATCTTATTAACAATGTCGATAGACACATTTCTTAATTTATCATTTAGAAACAACTTGAAGAGAAATTTATGCTTGCCTATTTTTTCTGGCGGAATTTGTTTGCCTGTAGCATCGATTATTGTTTTGATATAATATTTGTCTATTCTTTCCATATCCATAGTATATGGGCTTTGTTGGACAGACTGTGAATAAAGCTCACCCAGGTAGTTTGATGTACCATCAATATTATTTTTCTCCAAGGCTTGTTTTATTGCAATAGATGCTCTCGCTGCATCATCAATGCCTACATTTAGACCTTCGATTCGTGGTCCAATGAATAGACCTCTTCCTGCGGCGTCACCTATGAATAATATATTTTTGATGTAGGGATTTTTCATTCTACAGCGTTTCCCATCTGGAATTAATTTCGTACTATACTCTAATTCTACATAATCTGTTTCAAATCTCGTATTATACTTTTCAAGCAATTCTTTGTGAATAGAATCTATTTTTGATTTTGCATCTTCAATAGAATTAAATTCCTTATCTTCAAGAAATCTCCTTTTCCCCTCATGAGAATAATACTCAAATCTTAAGTTCTCCCATTTTTTTATAAGTTTATTGACTGCAAATTTAATGCGCAATTGTTCCATCTTTGTCAATGTTTTGTCTGGATAGGGTTCTAAGGCTACTTCATCTTTGATATATTCTTTGACGAACGGATTATTTAGTAACGCGTTTATAAGGTTGTTTGGTCCTGTCGGATTTGAAATCAAAGAGTCATAGTGATATACAACTCCTGCGGATAGAGAATCAAGATTGGTATATAAAAAACCTCCACCTATGTGATCGAGAGTTATGTCACCGGCAAAAATATGGGCGGTTCCTTCTCCAGGATTTAATTGGAATCTTTCTTCTATTATTTCTTCTGGTAGTTTGATGACAACCTTTACTCCTTGATACAATTCTGGCGGTAAAAATTTCTTTCGAGCTCCAGTTATTTCTGCAACCTCTGAATTTACTCCGTCAGAAGCAATAACGGCTTTGCTTCAAAATCATCTAGTTCGTCTGTTTGAACAATTGTTTTGCCTCTTTCATTATCCCAGGTAATATTTCTAACATGAACTCCACTTACGATGCCTCCACCATTTTTTTCGGCAGTCTCCAAAGATTGTTTGGCAAACCACGAGTTTAATTTATTTAATAACACAGAACATCCAAAATTAGATTGATAATCATGGGAATCGGTCAAATCGATGGACAGGACTTTGTCCTTAGATACACAATTTAGGATATATTTTGTAATTTGTCTTTCCCATGGTTTTTCTTCTAAGAAATTTTCATATATATCGTCAACATTATGAACCTTACCAGTTTGAGGATTTTTTGAATACAGTATACCTCCAGAAACGTTCTTTGTTCCAATAGTAGATCCAGCTTCTAACAATACTGTCTGAATTCCCATAGAGGATAATTGTTTTAATGCTGCTAGACCTGCAGAACCTCCACCAATTATTACAACATCAAACTGTTCCAACTACTGCACTACCTCCTTCTTCTTTTGTTTGTGTGATTTTTTCACGTTCAAGCTCTTCAATCATGATTGGTAAAACATCCTCTATTCTTCCCTTAATGAAAACATCGCATTCATTTCTTATTGGAGCGTTCTCATCAGGGTTTACTGCTATTATAAAACCAGAATTTTTCATGCCTGCTAAATGTTGAGTGGCCCCGCTAATACCTAATGCAATATAAATAGTGGGTTCGACTTTATGACCACTTGTGCCTATGACTCTTTCTGGAGTAATATACAACGAATTCATTTTGTCACTT
>JARFXS010000087.1 GCA_029194465.1 Candidatus Nitrosocosmicus sp. | reverse complement strand
GAATTAATTATCAGCGCAGACAAAGATAAAAAATCATGAAGAGTTAGATATGCATAAGCTGAAGTCTTACCCAGCTTAATAGGATATCTAGGTTAATTTTACAAAATTAAAATCTGAAGCACAAAGGAATTTTATTACTACTGACAAAAGAAAAGTAATGTTAATACTACTTTTGGATCTATTTACTTCATATATCGTCACTGGCATTAAATTAAAGACACGAATTTCAATAAACTACATTTTCAGGATCGTACTTAATCACATCCCAAAAGCTATAGGAACCAAAATACTTGTTAACACTGTAACTAATATGATGGCAATAAAGTCCAAGGGTATTCCAGCCCTAGCCATCGCTTTCGTAGTTACTAACCCTGATGAATATACGATTGCATTAGGAGGAGTACCTACTGGCATAATGAAACCATAACTAGCAGCAATAGCTATAGGTGCCATTAGTAGTAGTGGATTTAATCCCATGGATGTTGCAAGTGACGCTGATATTGGAAGCAATAGTGCAGCAGTAGCAGTATTGCTTATCATTTCAGTTGGTAAAATTGCCAGAGTAACAAAAACAAGCACTATTACAATGTAATTTGCATTTCCTAAAAAATTAAGTTGAATTGCAATCCAGTCACCTAAACCTGTCGAAGTGAAACCATTAGCAAGAGCCAACCCTCCACCTATCAAGATAAGCACACCCCAAGGAATTGTTACCGCTGTATCCCAATCAAGTAGTTTCTTTGGGGACATGTGGGTGTTAACTTTAAACCTTTTTTTATTTTCTTTGTAATCTGATTCATCTATCTCCTTATCTTTGTTTGGTTGGCTGTTGTAGCCTACAAACTCTTTATAATCTTCATCTTCATTTCTGGAATTTTGGTTTTTTCCAAGAACTGAAGGTATTAGAAATAGAGCCACTGATGACGCAATCACTATCATGGAATCATCTATCATAGGTGCTATATCTTTCCAAAGTATCCCTCGAGTAATCCAAGCAGTTATTGTAATAAGGAATATTAATGCAACTATTTTTTCGTCTCGAGTTATTGGACCAAGATCTTTTAAATTATCTGCGATAACATCTCCTTCTCCGAATATCCCAGATTTGATATCAGTAATTTTTGAACCAATCCTTATAAGATATAACCACAATATTACAAGAGAAAGTGCGCTAATTGGTAATCCTAGGAGCATCCATTGTCCAAAAGTTACTTCTACTCCTGCTATGGAATCAGCTAAAGATGCAAATATTGCATTGGGCGGAGTTCCAATGAGTGTTGATACACCACTAATATTTGCAGAATAGGCTACAGCAAGTAACAAACACACTACGAACTTGTGATGTTTATCTTTATCTTTAATTAGAGAAATTACTGCCAATGCTATTGGGAGCATTAGAATGGCTGTAGCAGTATTGCTCATCCATGCTCCCAAAAACCACGTGACTATCATAAATGCCAAAACAACAAATTTTGGATCGGTTCCAAAAAAACGTAACATTCTGTATGCAAAACGTCGATGCAAATTTGACTTTTCAACGGCCTTCGCTAGAAGAAACCCTCCCAAAAATAAGACTATGATGCTGTCCGTATAATTACTAGAAGTTTCTGTAAAAGAGGTAACTTTTAAGGCTGGAAATATTACAAGAGGTAATAATGAAGTAACGTATATGGGAGCAGATTCTGTAATACACCATACAGCCATCCATACAGTGGTAGCCAATACAATTTTAGAAGAAAAAGACAAATCCTCACTTAGTTGAGGCATTGGTATTAAAATTACTATTAAAAATAATATTGGTCCTAAAAAAACACCGAGAGTCTTAGTCAGATTTTTGGACTGCATGAACAGATGTATTTAGGTCAACATGATATATAACAAAGTTTGCGTGACAAAATTAGTACCTTCAAATCATGATATATATTGGATCTGATAACCAAATAAATTTTGATTTAAAAAAAGAAATCAGTTCTGTAGTTTTATAATTCATTATCATAATCCTGACATTCAAAAATCCGTTTGATTTTCTTCTTGAAATCCATCTCATTTGTAAATTCTTATACAAGCAGTATTACTAACTATTATGTTGTTTTTTAATAAAAATTCCTTATTAAAGGTGATTGAAAAAAAGTAATAGGTTTAAGAATAAATTAACCATTTTCCATTATGGGGCTTTTATAAATTCTGGATTGGCACTAATACCATAGATTAAAGGCGATTTACCAAAGTGATAGTCAACACTTTCAGGATCTATAGTTATAGTAAATACATTTTCATTAGCTGATCTTTGAATGGTAGTAGGAATATCAACTGCAGGACCGTCCCGTAAACTTATTGTTGATGTACCATTAAATGTTGTAGAATTGCTATCGGCATTTTGTGTTGCATTCATTACAACAAAATCAGTTAAAGTATGGGTATGTCTAGCGGTCCCGTCAGGCTTTATCATTTCAATAGCAGCTTTAAATGCTCCAGAAGAAAGATTGCCTAGTGAAACATTTTCATTAGTATTGCTAACGGTATCATTTGATAAGATCGATCTCCAAGTTCCAGATAGTACCCAATCTACATTTCCAGTATCATTTGAGGTGACCCCAACAAGAGGTCCAAAAACATATTTATGATTGAGTAAATCAGAAGGAATAGCAATTGCAGAATTTGAAATATATCCTACGAATGTGAGATTAGAAATTAATAAAGTAATTGATATTATTGCTTTAAGATTATTCATACTATAATATTGCAGTAATCCTAATAAAGCCTATATATTGTATCAATCAAATACAAATAATTACCAATTTACTTTGATAACAACCTAAGCAAAAGAGGAAGATTTACATAAAATTGCAGCTTATTCATAAATTTTTTGGAGTGATCCTATGAGAATAGCATCTTGCAGGACACTCACCATTATTATTTACAATGAAATAGTGAATTACATTCGAATATTACAACTATAGGAATAACATATGTAATTCCTCTCTTTATATATTATGTTATATTATGATTTTTGTATTGTTAAACCATAAGAAAGCAAGATTTAACTTAAAACGTTGCATCATGACTATATCATTATTTGGACTAATAATTTTGTCCGTAATTCCTGCAATGTTTAATGGGTCTTTTATAACTACTACTAAAACTAATATTGTACCAATCGTATTGGCACAAGGGGAGGATCCGTTTCCATCAGTAGCTAATGAAACATTGACACCAGATCAACAGCAAGCTCGTGAAAATCTTTTGAAAGAACAGGGTTTTACAGTTAATGTGATGGCAAGAAACCTTAGCGCACCATTAAATCTCTTATATGGGCCAGACAATGCGCTATGGATTACAGAAAGGGTAGGAAAAGATATTGTACGGGTAGATCCTACTAATGGAACAATACTTAGCAAGATACCTATACCTAACGTCAATCAATCTGCAGGTCAAGATGGTGTGTTGGGAATGGCCTTTGACCCTGACTTCAACAGTACTAAAAATATTTACGTTGCATATACTTATGCGGACAATACCGGCGGAGTTCCTGATCTCAAAACTAAAATTACCAGATTCACCTTTGACCCTTCTACTAACAATATAAGTGAGCCTAAAGACCTGATAAGCGGTCTATCTGGAAGTAGCGACCATAACTCCGGCCGTATGACATTTGGTCCTGATGGCAAGCTTTATTATACTATAGGTGACCAGGGCACGAATCAGCTTGCTTTAGCATGTTTGAATAATATGGCACAGCATCTCCCTACCACTCAACAAGTTGCAGCCAAAAATTGGAGTACTTATGAAGGTAAAGTACTTCGAATCAATCCTGATGGTTCGATCCCTAAAGACAATCCAGTAATTAACGGTGTACAAAGTCATATCTACACCTATGGTCACCGTAATGCTCAAGGTATAACAGTTGGTCCCACAGGCGACATCTATATTTCAGAACACGGAGACAATTCTGACGACGAAGTTAACCTTCTTGTAGCAGGAGGTAACTATGGATGGCCTTATGTATCAGGATATATAGATGACAAAGCATATCAGTATTATAACTGGTCAGCTGCAAAGAACTGTCCAGAACTAAAATTTAACGATGTTGCGCCGGCACCAGCTGGAGTAACAGTAAAGAACGAAAGTGAATTCAACGCTCCAAACTTTGTACCACCAATAGCAACCTTCTACACCGTGGAGAAAGGCTTTAACTTTACAGAGGCAGCAAAGTCGTGTGGAAAAATGGCTTCTACTTGTTACCCGACTGTAGCACCCTCAAGCTTGCGTCTATATACATCTGATACGATTCCTGGATGGGAGAACAACTTGCTTATGACTACATTGAAGGGTGGAAAGATAATTAAGATGACTTTGGAAGATAACGGGACAGCAATCAAAGGTAAACCTCAAGAACTTTTCCGCTCAGAGAATCGCTACCGAGACATAGCCTTTAGCCCTGATGGAAGTACCGTATATGTAATCACAGACATGGCAGGTCCAGTACAGGCCATAAAGGATGGTCCAATCACACCGACCGTGACTCTGTGGACTCCAGGAGCTCTTATAGCATTGAAATATGTGGGAGCAGAAGGAGGCAACTCGGCTACTCGATAGGTAATTTGTAACCAAAATCATCTACCTTTTTTTATTCATCGTTTTCTGGTAATAGAACTTCGCCACAATATTATAGTCATCAATACAATCTTCTTTTATATTATATTATGTTTGGAAGAAAGTTATTTACATACAGAACTTATCATTAGATAGTTATTAGACATTTATATTAACAAATCCATATGGTTAAAAATACAGTTAAAATTTGATAAATATAATTCTAAAAAATACAAGAGGTTAATAACAATTCATGTTTTCTTGAGGGCAAAACAGTTGTTCTTTTATATCTTTTTCTACTAGTGTCAACATGAAATCGATAATAATCAAAAGTTATGGTGGAAGCGATGTTGTGTCAATTGATAATGACACTAAGTTACACAAAGATAGAGGTGAAGGGACATTGGTTGATATCAAGGCAGCAGGTGTAAACCCGATTGATTGGAAAATTCGTGAAGGGTATATGAAACAAAATATTCGCCTGGACTTTCCAATCACTTTGGGAATGGATTTTTCTGGTATTGTTAATGAAACTAACAAAAGTGGTAAAAATTCAGTATCAACATTTGAGTCAGGTGATGAAGTATTTGGACAAGCATCTGTTACTCATGGTGGTACAGGCGCATTTGCTGAAAAGGCAATTACAAACAACGACAATATAGCATTAAAACCAAAAAGCCTCAGTTATAAAGAGGCGGCAGGGTTACCACTCGTTGGTGTTAGCGCATGGCAAGCACTTGTCGAGAATATGAACTTGAGCGCCGATCAAAAGATCTTAATTCATGGTGGTGCGGGAGGAATAGGTTCGATTGCGATTCAATTGGCGAAGGACCTCAATGCATATGTTGCTACAACTGCGAATTCTGACGATTCTGACTTTGTCAAGGCTATGGGTGCAGACCAAATAATAGATTACAAGACCCAAACATTTGAAGATATAGTTAAAGACTTTGACTGTGTATATGACACAGTTGGAGGAGAAACCTACCAGAGATCGTTCAGAGTTCTAAAAAATGGTGGAATTATTGTATCCATGCTTGAACAACCAAATAGTAACCTTATGGAAAAATACGGAGTTGTAGCAAAATTCCAATTTACACAAGTAACTATGAAAGGTTAACAAAATTGGCGGACTGGGTGGATAAAAAGAAGACAAGATCAATATAGACAAAGACCTTTCCCTTGGAAAGGCAGCGGCTGCATTAGAATATGTAAAATATCCATCCCAGAGGCAAGTCTTGAGTATGGTAAATTAAAAGAAGATAATCCTTAAGTCAATGGAATAAACTCCATTTACAAACTATAGTTACAGGGCACCTATCTGTTTCATCATTCCAACTAAATCGTAAAAGAGTTTTCCTCAACTATTTCCTCGTTTTTCCAATGGGCAACCACAAAACCCGATTTGGAATCTTTTATTTGTAGGCTCAATAGTTTTTCCATCCATTCCTTTCAGCGGTCCCTTGAAGGTCCCAGTAAAGTTTGCTGAAACTGTCCAATCTCCTTGACCAAGTAGTATCTTGTATGGATCATTATCAATACATTATCTGGAAATGCTGAAAAATATAGATTCATTCTTGTGGTTGTCCCTTCCACGGTCGGTTGTGGTTGTCCAGGCCAATAAATTTCTGCACTTTCAGCGTGGCGCTTGATAAAGGTGTCCCAGTCTTGACTATTCCATGCATCATCCAGAGTCTTCATCAATTTTAGATTACCGTCTAAATCCATAACTGTTATTTGTAAACATAACAAATAAGATTATACAAGTGTAGTTAAGAAGTTCTTCAAGATAACTACTCGATTAATCATCTTTCGTTAATACTATCTTCGGTTGAGCTAATAAGCATTGACTAACTTTTGGTGTTAAATATCTTAGATGTGTAGACTATATGTGAGAATCGACACTGCCAACGAATTTATAGCTAGTCCGTCTCTGAAAGTAGATCACGTTCACCTGAAGGTGTCTAATTTACATGAGGCCGTTGAGTTTTATCAATCAATCCTAGGTTTTACTGTTTTGGGAATTGATTCCGGCAGAGATCTAGCGTATTTGGGACTTGCCGAGTCGATATCCGATAAGTCATCAGCGCTTTTGGTTTTGGATCAGGTGAATAGAGGTAAGAATGTATATAGCACTAATATGAAGAGGCGAGAAGCCGGCCTTTATCATTTTGCAATATTATTGCCTGAAAGAAAATTTTTGTCATATTTTCTTCGCCACATACAGGAAAATTTAGATCCACGATTTTATGAAGGTATGGCAGATCATGCAGTTTCTGAATCAATTTACCTGCATGATCCAGATTACAATGGAATTGAGGTTTATAGAGATAGGAAACCATCCGAGTGGAAATGGCTCGGCGAAAACAAAGTGCATATGGTAACAGAACCACTAGATGTGGACAATCTCTTAAGTCAGTATAGAGATGAAATATGGATCGGTTTTCCTGTTCATACAAGCATCGGACACGTACACCTTCATGTATCTAATCTTGCAAAGAAAAAATTGTACCATCAGTTGCTGGGGCTTTATCATACGGCGTCATATCCAGGAGCTTATTTCTTTGCTGCAGATAATTATCATCATCATGTTGCCACAAACACGTGGATTGGAACAAATATTTTACCAAGTAGTGCCGATGACCCCAATAAACCTGGACTAGAACACTATGCAATACGAATAACTGGAGATATTGAAGAATTTAATAGATTAAAAAGACACTTAACCACGAATGACATAGCAATTGATGAAGATATAGAGAATTTGAATGAGCAAAACGATACCTCTTTTTATATTTATGATTCAGACGGAGTAAAGATTCAGATTCTTTTGAGCAAATAAATTATTTCATTTTGCTCCAAAAATTTTATTCATCAAATAGTCAGCTAGAGTCTTATGTGAAATACTAAGATTTAGCTAGTTTTGTAATCCTTTTTGATCTTTCAATATTTTTTTGGCCATTGTACCTGATACAATAATAAAAATGGTGTTAAAATCATCTTTTTGTAACTCAGTAGGACATGTTAGTAACATTTGATACAGAACGGTTATAGCTTATTTGAGTTTTTTTTGAGGCAGACATCTTTACTAATCGTTTATTTTATCAACTAACCATCCATACAACAGTAACCGCAACTGCATGACGTCTCATAGAAGAGTTCACACTTTGTATTTTCTTTTATCAAGTCTTTATTATTCATTATCGAAAAATAAGAATTTTGAAAATGATGTAGTCTTTTCATATAGTAAACTATTATATAGATCGAGTATAGAATGAATTTAGATATCTTAAGATAAATATGTAATCATTATATTATCTTTTAACTATAAGAGGGGAAGAAAAGTTTTCTATGTATCAATTCGATTATGCTGAAGTGTGAAAATTGATCATTTTATCTAAAATTCAAACTAAATGGGGCAGATATTCCATGTATCAATATATAAGTTGTTTTATTATAGTAAATATTGTACTCTAAAATCCTTGTTCCAGTAGATAGATCTGACAACTCTGTTAGAGCTTTAAGACATGCCTTATTTTTAAGTTCCAAACTGGGGTCAAAGTTAACCGTTCTAAATGTATTAGAAGTTCTTCCCGTTGTGTATGTTCAATCCCAAATAATTGTCGACTCGGTAATTAATGCATTAGAAGATAAATCAAAAAAAGTTTTTAAAGGGTTAATGAGGAATCTCGAGAATTTGATGTAACCAATGAATCAGTATTGGTAAGAGGACATCATGTTGCATCTATTATAGTTGAATATGCTGATCAACATGACGTTGATGTCATAATTATTGGAAATAGAGGACATGGAAAAATTAAAATAGCCATAATGGGAAGTGTTGCTCTTAATGTATTTCATAATACTAGAAAGCCCATATTAATCATAAAATGAGAATAGGAACCAAAGGAGATAAGTACAAAGCTATGCACATTTACCCTCTATGATTTAAAACTTTGCTTATCATTTATTGTCATATTTAAGTTTAAATTTAAATCTAACATGTGATATTCTATTATAGGTCCAAAATATGCAGAAAATTATTATTTGCTGTCCTATCATTCTTTTTCTTTCAATTTCAGGTATAAATATTGTAGAATTTGCAAATGCACAACCACCAGTAAACAATAGTATTGACATTAGTGGTATTTACTTGTCTGACAAGCAAACTATTTATCATGTTATTCAAACAAATAATTCGATTTGGATATTAGGGACTGATGCTCCAAATCTTAAGTCCAACACTTTTGTAAGCATTTTTAGTGGAACGTTAGCAAATAACAATAGTAAAATAAATGGAAAATGGATAGATTATCCATTATCAAATGATACTAAAAGTGGGAATGTTGATTTTAACCTTTTGATGGACGACACAAATAATAATAATATAACTTTGACAAAGTTCCTCGCAACATCAGGATCAAATAATGTTTATCCAGCAAATATATTGACTAAATATGATCCCGCTGTTCATGGTCCTCTCACTGTCTATGTATCAATGGAAAATATATTAATTGATATACCTCGTTCTCCTACGTCCGATCTCTTGTATGTAGGTATGAGCGGACAAAAAAATAATGATACCTCTTTAACTGCAACTAAATACCTAGGATCCAGAGGAGAGGGTTCAAACATAACCAAAGATCTAAGAATCGGTCCTTTTTCAATTAATGATAAAAATGATTCTCTTAAAATCTATATATTAGGACTAGATAAGGATGATGGCACCAAATCATTTACATTAATCAGTCTTAGAAATGCGTTAATTCAATTAATGGAATCCTCTTATAATGTTACGAATCTGGTTCAGGCTACAAATATTATTAATTCATTATCACCGGCATTAATTCCGACTGGATGTAATGGTTTAGTCTTTATAGATAAGTTGGAATTATCTTCTGAATCTTTGAGAAATTTAACCACCTTTAACGGAGGATATGATCAAGAAAAAACATATACAGGAACAACAAGTCCACCAGGTTGTGGTCCACCTTCTCAATATATTGTCAAACTATCTATAAAAACTCCTCAATAATATGCATACTGACCATGATAGAAATAATATTATGTAAATAATCTCATCTTGTAGAGCTAATTCTTACCTACATAT
>JARFXS010000086.1 GCA_029194465.1 Candidatus Nitrosocosmicus sp. | reverse complement strand
TTTCATTGGTATGATGGGAACAAAAGCAATCTAAAAAGAATAAATGATAAGGGATATTACGTTTCTTTCGGTCCATATCTACTGTACTCAAATGACAAACACGTCTTGTTAAGAGAATCTGATATTAACCTGATCTTGATAGAGACTGATGGGCCGGTCAAATACAGAAATTGCTTTGATGGTGCACTTACTTCTCCATCTATGGTAATAAGCATAGTTTATTTTGCTTCTGTTTTGCTAAAAAAGTCCTTTGAGGATATGTCTGAAATTCTTTATGACAATTCTACACGATTTTTAAATTAACAAGACTATCCATACTGAATTCGTCCTTAATCTAATCTAATTAAGATAAAAGATAAAATAGCCTTGTTTTTTTTCTAATCATGTGGATAGAGTCAAAAAAATGGCCAACGAATTGTTGGAACGTTATCCTGATAAATTTACTAGTGATTTTAACGAAAATAAAGAAACCACTAAGAATTTTGCCATTGTTCGTTCAAAGGAATTACGAAACAAAATAGCAGGTTACATTACCAAGAATGTAAATAGAAACCTAGCTCAACAGAATGCCTCACTCTCATATTCTGAAGAAAATACTGAATCTCGTGAAGAAGCTGCAGAATAAGATTGATTACTGTTGATTTGGTTGGTGGTATAAGGAAGGCAGCTGGATTTTCAACAGTAAATATCGATGTAACCAATTCAAGCATAAATGAATTAATTACATTATTAGAGAGAGAATATGATTTGGAAAATAAGATAAAAGAAGACCAAATAATGATCGCGATTAATGGTGTCGAGTCCTCTGTAATGGGTGGAAGGGGAGCCAAAATTTCGTCTGGAGATACTGTTACTATTCTATCAGTTGTACATGGCGGATGACTGTAACTCTTTTTTAAAATATATTATAGTTTGGTGTTCACTATCATATAGTGGCTTTTGAAAATATTTTTAAGGTAATCAAAGTATCCAAGGATCGTATAGGGGTAATAGTTGGGAAAAAGGGATCTGTCAAATCTGAAATAGAATCAAAATGCAATATTACCTTGGATGTAGACGGGGATACTGGGGATGTAACGATCCGACTAAAAAGTGAAGCATCCATCACAAATAGTGGAATATTCAAAGCATCCGAAATAATAATGGCTATTTCAAAAGGCTTCTCCCCTGAACGGGCCTATAGGTTGCTATCCGATGAATCTTTATTGCAGCTTGTAGATCTACGGGAGTATTCAGGAAAATCAATGAATTCTTTAGATAGGATCAAATCAAGACTTATCGGACAGAGCGGTAAATTTAGAAAGAACCTGGAGGACTTCTCTGGTGCTGATATATCAATCTACGGACACTTTGTCGGCTTCATTGGGACTTATGACGAAACGTCTCTAGCCTTAAACGCAATTTTAATGATATGCAAAGGAAGCTCCCACAAATCAGTGTATCATATGCTTGAAGAACATAACAGAAAGAAAAAATTAGCAAAAATGGATCTATGGGAAAAAGTTAAATGAATAACTATTTACCCTGAAAATATTTGGCTAACCACCAGAATTTTCTTCAGCTCACTAACATGGAGGTATACTCTTATTAATTGATATTATTTCATGACGATCCATCTTTTTAACGGATGTTTTGGTCATCAAGTTCTATTTCTTACCCCATCTATTGAACATCTCGTTGTTTATTCCAAATTGATCAAGTGTTTTTCCAATGATATGTGAAATTAGGTCATCAATTGATTTTGGTTTATGGTAAAATCCTGGCATTGCTGGTAATATCACCACTCCAATCTCTGCCAACTTTAACATATTCGATATGTGGATTTTTGAAAGTGGGGTCTCCCTTGGGACTAGGACAAGTCTCCGATTTTCTTTGATAGTTACTGACGCTGCTCGAGAAATAAGGTTATCGTCGTAACCATTGGCAATGCTAGAAAGGGTTTTCATACTACAAGGAATAATCGCCATCCCGTCGGTTCTAAATGATCCGCTTGATATGGCTGCAGCCATGTCATTTTCATCATAGACAAAATTTGAGATCCTTTTAATCTCGTTGACATTTTCCTCTGTTTCAATCTCAATATTCTTTTCTGCCCATTTGCTAAGTACTAGGTGGGTCTCAATCTCAAATTTCTGTAGTGCCCTCAAAAGCAAAATGCCATAAATTACACCTGAACTTCCTGTAATCCCAACAACTATCCTTGGATTTTCTCCCATGTTCTTTATTTATTGTGTTTCCAATGTTTTATATTTAATACTCTAATACTCTTCCTAATGCTTACAGTTTTTGGTTCGATTGCTTTAGACACTACGAGAACTCCTTTTGAGACAAAAGAGCGTATCTTGGGAGGTGCTGCGACTTATGCATCTATGGCTGCATCCTTTTTCGTACCCGTCTCTTTAATCGGTGCGATTGGTAATGATTTTCCAGATAAATATTACACTCAGCTGAGCAACAAATTGGATATAAAGGGTTTAGAGCGATTCAATGACAAGAAAACTTTCTTTTATGATTCTACGTTTGATTTTGACCTGTCTCATAGGACGACAAACGTAACTGAACTGAATGTAATTGAAAATTTTGAACCAATTGTTCCAGCCGAATACAAAAACTCAAAATATATTTATCTTGCAAATAATGATCCCGAACAAAACATACAAATAATTAATAGTTTTAATGCTCCTGAATTAATTGTTTGCGATACTATAGAATATTGGATTCACAATAAAAAGAACTCTGTTATCTCTATGATTGAAAAAACTAATGGGGTAGTAATAAACGACCAAGAAGCAAGATTGCTTTGCAATAATTCTAATCTTGTTAAATGCGGCAAACAACTTTTGTCCTATGGTCCAAATTTTGCAATTATTAAAAAGGGGGAACATGGTGTATTACTATTTATTGGTGACGAGATTATACCAATACCCGGATACCCATTAGAAAGCGTTACTGATCCTACAGGAGCTGGCGATTCATTTGCTGGTGGATTTATGGGATATTTAATCTCAAAGTCTAAAGGTCATTTAGGGAATGATTTAGCACTGGTTAAAGAATCAATACTCATGGGAAGTATTATGGGTACTTTTGCGATAGAGGAGTTTGGAATAGATGGATTATTGCGTATAACTATTGAAGATATAGTGGACAGATATGTTAAATATAAAAAGATGTTACATATTTAGCCTTATTAGAAAGTATTATTATCAACTTAGGGGTAATAGATTGCGACCACTAGTTAAATGAAAGTCCTTATAATTGATAACTACGATTCATTTGTTTATAATATTGCCCAGATTATGGGTTTACTAAGTACAGATCCTGTAGTGAAACGGAATAATCAGATTACCATTAAAGGTATATCTAAAATGAATCCTGATGCAATTATAATATCGCCAGGTCCAGGACATCCAAAATACAAAAAGGATTTTGGAATATGTTCAGAGGTGATAACCAAGTTAGGACCATCTGTTCCAATTTTGGGTATCTGCTTGGGGCATCAAGGCATTGTGAACGCCTTTGGAGGAACGGTAAAGAAGGCTAAAGAAATAAAGCATGGTAAGACCAGTAATATCCAATTCAACAACAATACTATGTTGTTTGAAGGTGTCAAAAACCCATTTGTGGCAACACGTTATCATTCATTAATTGCTGATAAAGATAGTTTTCCAAAATGTTTGAAGATTACTTCTATTTCATTAGACGACAGAGAAATAATGGGTGCCTGTCACGAAAAATATCTGATAGAGGGAATACAGTTTCATCCTGAGTCGATATTAACTGTTGAAGGTAAGAAAATTCTCTCTAATTTTATCCGAATGATAAGGAAATGAGTTCGAACATCAGAAATGTCGATAAAGGCACAGAGACATCTTACAGTGATCACATTAGCCAAATTGGAGAAGAGTTGTACTTGCAAAACCAAATTTATTTAAAGAAACTCTCGACTGGACAAAGACTAAATAGCACTGAAATGAAGTCCGTAATGACTAATATTATCAACGGACTTTGTTCTGATGTGTTTATATCAGCTTTCTTGATGGCTCAAATCTTGAATGGAGAAGACCCCGAAGAATTAAAGGCTGTAGTTGAAATTATCAGAGGATCTTCCATACCAGTTAATCCCGTGTCCGATCTCCCAATTATAGATAATTGTGGAACAGGGGGCGATTTCTTAAATACATTCAACATAAGCACCACTTCAGCGGTTATTGCTAGCTCTTGTAAAAAAATAGCGATTGCAAAACATGGTAACAAATCATCATCCAGTCTAAGTGGTAGCGCAGATCTATTTGAATATATTGGCTATCGATTGGATGAAGAAAATATTGTGCCTATTGTAAAATCTATTGAAAACTATGGCCTTGGTTTTCTTTACGCTCCTAAATTTCATCCGGGATTACGACATGTTTCCAAGGTAAGGAAGGAGTTAGGAATTCGAACAATATTTAACAAAGTTGGACCATTGTGTAACCCGTGTAGAAATCTGTATGGCCAGGTAATAGGAGTTGCTGACCAGTCCTTGTTAACCATTATTCCTGAAATAATACCTACTCTTAGTTTACAGCGTGCGATGATTGTTCGATCTCATGATGGAATGGATGAACTGTCGACCACGAGCAGGAACACTATAATTCATGTCACTTTTCAAGATGGAAAGTACCTTGTCCGGCATGAATTATTAGATCCTGTTTCATTGGGTTTGCCCAGATCTTCAATTCAACAAATAATTGTAAAGGATAAGATGGAATCAATAAATGAAAGTTTACGAATAATCTATGGAATACAATCCAATAAATCAAAGGAAAACATTGTTTTACTCAACAGTGCGGCTGCCTTAATGGTTGGAGGGGAGATAGAATCTTTAAGTGACGCATTATCGATTGTGAGAGATTCATTAAATGAAGGACGCCCACAAAAATTATTAGAGACTATAATAAAGTACAGGGGAGATGTTTCAAAGTTGGAACAAGCTGCAAAAATGCTAAATATCAGACGCAAGAATTAATTATTTGTTTCTCAAACTATGGCTGGATTATAGTGCTTACACAATAAATATATCTCGCTACTCTGTTTTCTGCTTGCATCAGGTTTTGTTATGTGGACTGTAGAAAATATACTTTTTACATAGGTAATAAATTCCGATGTTGTTTCTCCTTGAAATACTTTGTAAACTGCATTTCCATTTACTTTAAGGATTTTTTTAGTTATTTCCACAGCCTTCATTGTCAAGTCAATCTGCTTTAAGTGATCCATTTCCCACAATCCAGAAACGTTGGGTGCTAGATCAGATAAGACTAAATCGGCCTTGCCGTCCAGATACTTTGACAATAATGTTACCATTTGTACATCTTCTACATTTCCATGAATTGTGATGACATTTAAAATCGGTTCGATCTCTTTTACATCGATCCCAATGACTTTACCTTTATTTCCGGCTATTTTAGCTGCAAATTGTAACCAACCACCGGGAGCTGCACCTATGTCCACTATTTTCATCCCTTGTTTCAAAATGTGGTGTGACTTATTTAATTGTGAGAGCTTGTAAACGGCACGACTTCTATAACTATTTTCTTTGGCAAGCTTCCTATAGGGATCTCTCCTTGCATCGGCAAGTTTCAATTATATCATTCTCATAAAGAAATGGTAGGCATTCATAATATTTGTTTCTTGAAAACTTCTAGTAATGTTTTTTATAGGCATAAATCTAAAAAAATTTTGTGCATTCAGATATTAGCCACGTTGAAGATCTAATAAGAAATTACCCTGATTTTCCAAAGCAAGGAATATTGTTTAAGGATATCAATCCTGTATTTAGAGATGGTAAATCTTTGGATATCCTCGGAAATCATTTTTATGACCAGTTTCAAAAAGTTGAGGTTGATTATGTAGCAGGTATTGAAGCGCGAGGGTTTATTTTATCTACATTGTTGGGTTTGAAATTTAACAAAGGAGTAATCATGATAAGAAAAGCTGGAAAACTCCCTGGAACTACCATAAAACAATCATACGGAATTGAATATGGTACCGCGATAATGGAGCTGCAGTCTGATTCACTAAAAAAAGGTGACAGAATTTTGATAGCCGATGATTTACTTGCTACTGGTGGTACCGCACTAGCAGCGGCTAGTTTAGTTGAAGACTTGGGAGGCAAGGTAGCGGGATTTGCATTCATCATAGAGTTGTCTTCCTTGGATGGGGGGAAACTATTAAGAGAAAGAGGATATCGTGTTCATTCAATGGTGGTTTACTAAATGCTTGCTAGTGATAAATCTGTAGGTATAGCCATAATCGGTGGTACCGGAATATATGACCCTAATTTATTTAAGATAGAACAATCAATTAATCCTCATACTCCCTATGGTCCTACTTCAGACGCCATTATTATTGGAAAATTTGGGAATCAGAGAATAGCTTTTCTCCCAAGGCATGGGAAAGGTCATAAGATTCCTCCTCACATGATTAATTATCAAGCTAATATTTGGGCTCTAAAAGAATTGGGAATTAAAAGAATCATTGCGCCTTCTGCAGTAGGTAGTTTGGATTATGAAATAAAACCTGGGGATGTGATGCTTCCTGATCAATTTTTTGATTTTACAAAAAAACGGGCTTATACCTTTTATGATGGACCAAAAGTATGCCATATTTCTGTAGCAGATCCTTTCTGTGGGGACATGAGAAATATAGCTATCAATTGTATTAATGAATTAGGCATACGTGTTCATGATAAAGGAACGTATGTATGTATTGAAGGTCCAAGATTTTCTACACGCGCAGAATCTAAGATATATAGAGATGTATATCGGGCTGACATCATAGGTATGACCTTAGTTCCTGAATGCATTTTGGCTAGAGAAAGTGAGATCTGTTATCTTTCTGTTTCTACTATTACAGATTATGATGTTTGGGCCGATCAGCCTGTGTCGTCACGAGAAATTATAGAAACCTTAAACAAAAACGTTGAAACCACTAGGAGGATTCTCGAGAAGATACTACCTATGATCCATGAAGAACAAAACAACTGTTCTTGTGGGAATGCTTTAAAGGATGCAGTATTGTAGCATCTTAAACTTGTGAAACTATTACTGTTCCTTCATCAGAATAGTGATATCTCCCTCAATAATTTTTCTCTGAATTATCAATATCACTATTTCGGGATCCAAATCTAGTTTTCTAATCTTGTCGCCAGTGGTTTTAGAAATCTTGACGTTTATATTATGTCCGCCTATCCGACCAAAAGCTACTGCACTAAAACTAAACTTGTTGTTATAAATCAGAAAATAGCCTGATAGTTTGCTAGCCAGAGCCCCTTCTACAACATGCTTTATGCTAATGTCGATATCTAGTTTGTCATATTCCTCTGGAAATTCATTTATCATACTATATCAATTCTTTAGTAATTTCTACACTTTTGTTTACATTTTCTGAAACCAAAAAACTCCACCATTCTTTATCAATGATCTTGAAATTTGATGTATCTACAGTTATTTTGGTTTCATCATCGGTATCCAAAAATTCTGTTTTACCATCTTTAGTAATACTTATCAATTTCCAACGATCTTTTCCATTTCTAAATTTATTTATGGCCACGGCCCAAATTTCGTCGCTCTTGATTTCGGGCATACCAATTTTATCTGTGATATCCAGAATTCCTAATCTTTTTTCTTCACAAAATAGATTCTTTGTAATTAAACTTCTCCAAATATCAACCGCTCCAATAT
>JARFXS010000085.1 GCA_029194465.1 Candidatus Nitrosocosmicus sp. | reverse complement strand
GAATAACATAGAATAATATTTTATCTAAGTACTCAATTTAAAAACATATAAAAGATTCTGAGAAGGGACAATAAATTACATATGAAATATGAAGATTATGCGGATTTGTACAAGAATCGAACATTTGAATCCATGAATTTGTATTTCAAATCCAGAGACATTTTTCCAGGAGGAATAAATCATAATATTCGATATTTTAAACCTTATCCTTTTTTTACCGTCAAATCACGCGGCAAATATTTGTTTGACGTTGATGGGAACAGATATTTGGATTTTTGGAATGGACACTGGGCTCTTATCCTAGGACATTCCCCAGAGGTAGTGACATCAAAATTAAAGAAGCAAATTGGCAAAGGTACTCTTTATGGAACCGCAAATATAGCAAGTTGGAAACTGGGTAATGAAATTCATAAGGCCATACCCCTGGCAGAGAATTTAAGATTCTGTAGTACTGGGTCAGAAGCGACCATGTATGCAATTCGTTTAGCTCGGGCTTCGACTGGCAAGAGAGTGATTGCGAAGGTAGAGGGTGGATGGCATGGTTTTAATACAAATCTCTTGCAGTCTGTAAATTATCCCTTTGAGGGGGATGAAGGTATGGGACTAATTGAAGACGAGGGTCATTTTGTTGAATCATTACAATTTAACGACCTAGAAAGATCCATCAAGGTGTTAGAGTCTATTAAGGATGACCTTGCAGCTATTATTGTCGAGCCGGTTTTGGGTGGAGCAGGTTGTATTACTCCTCAGGCGGGGTATCTACTTGGATTACAAGAATTTGCAAAAAGGAATGAAAGTCTCTTCATACTAGATGAAATAGTCACAGGTTTCAGATTTGCCTTTGATGGTGCAATGAACTTATTCAAACTAGATCCCGACCTTTTTACCTTGGGGAAAATTATTGGTGGAAGAGGACTTCCCATTGGAGCAAGTTTTGTGGAAAAGAAGAGATAATGAAATTGGCGGACCCAACTGTTGACAATAATAAGTCTTCATATTGTTCGATTGGCGGAGGTAAAATTTTCAGCAAAACCCAATGACCATGAAGGCAGGTTATCATACTTTAAAAGAGCTGAGAAGAAATCCAGGAATCTATGATAAAATCAATAGTCTAGGAGAAACCGCAAGAAGAGAATTATCAAAACTATTCGTTGAACTTGGAATAAGAGTCCAAGTTACGGGTATTGGTTCTTTATTTATGATTCATTTCCTAAACGAAAAGACAGACTCGATAGAAAATGCTGTTGACGCAGCGTTATGCGACAGAAAACTTTTAATTAATTATAATATGGCACTGATGGCTAAACATGACATATTTTTCCTGCCCGGGAAGATGGGAGCTTTTTCAAACGCAAATGATAAAAAAGACGTAACTAAATTGGTCGAATCAACCAGAAGGATCTTTGAACAAAACAAGCAGTAGATAGGCCAAAACAAGGTTCTGTAATTTTAACCACCAATTCTTCGCTTAATTTTCTCGCCACAAAGCTTTTTTCTTTGCCACCAATATGAAAAAAACAAAATAGACGGTTTGAACAAATAGTCCTAAAGAAATAGTCCAACCTTGAGGTACCGGGAAACCCATTGAATATTGCAACAGCAATGAGGCATGAGTGGTGGGAACTAGATATGCGATGAATTGTAGATCTATAGGTAGTTTTTCTATTGAATAAAAAACTGGAGGTATAATAGCAATAACAACATTTACGAAAGAAATTAGCTGAGTGGCATTCCGCATATGTAACATGTGAGAAGACAAAAAAAATCCTATCGATGACATAGTACCCCAAATGAGAAATACATTTAACAATAGCAAAGGGAGGAAATTTAAAGAAACTGAAAAATAGACGGCAAGCGACAGTAAAACCATCAGCGCTGGCAGCCCGTACAGTAATTGCGACAAAGCCAATCCCAGCATATAAGTTAATGAAGAAACTGGAGAGGCAACAAATACATCTTGCATCTTATATTCAATTTTGTAAAATGAAATATCCTGACCTAACGCCAATCCGTAGCCTACTAATGCCATAACAAGACTCCCAGCTACGGCAAATTGTACATACTCACCACTACTTACTACAAATAATATAAACAACAATGAAAATGGGGAAATAGCCGTAAATATTAGTGACAGTGGATTTCTTCTTAGCCATAGAAATCCTGTCATATATGCGATGATAAAGATTTGTTTGGACACTACATAGCTATTATTAAGAATATTCATGACTAAAATACGGTTTCGGTTTAGAGAGATATATATTAACAAATGAAAACTAATGATAATTTTAGTTAGGATGTCAGGGAAAAGGTATATTTCTTATTTCGGTTCAACTAAAGAGTGAGATTGAGATCTATTACTACTAACAGAACAATAGATGGCGTATCAATTTCCATTTCCTTAAAACCACAATTAATTGACCATATTAAACTCTTAAAAAGAACAGAAATGCCTCCAGAAAAAAGGATTAGAAAATATGCGGAATATGGAATAGAGAAAGAACCCAATAATATTGAGTATCAGCACAAACCAAGTTTCTGGATTGAAGGGTACGGCTGTTCCGCTAACTTTGCTGATTTAGAAATGATGGCTGGACAGCTTAAACTGGGAGGATTCAGATTGGCAGAGAATCCAGAGAATTCGAGTATTAATTTGATAGTAACCTGCTCAGTAAAAAATTCTACCGAACATAAAATGATTCATCGGATAAAGTATTTGACTAATACCAAAAAACCTTTAATTATAGCTGGTTGCTTGCCAGCTGCCGATGAGAGTTTAGTAAAATCTGTCAATTCTCATGCTAGCATAATTGGACCAAATTCTATTGATAAGGTAGTCGAGGTGGCTCAAGCAGCGATGAGTGGACAAACTGTGTCAAATTTAAAGTCTTCAAATACTGAAAAAATAAATATACCCAAGTTCCAGATCAGTCCTATAATTAGTATTATTGAAATCTCAACTGGGTGTCTAAGCGAATGTACCTTTTGTCAAACAAAGCTTGCAAAGGGTGACCTTAGGAGTTTTAGGATTGGTGAAATAGTCAAGCAAATAAGAAACGATCTAGACGTTGGGAGTAAAGAAATTTGGCTTACGTCGACTGATAATGGTTGCTATGGATTAGACATTGGGACCAACTTAATAAATTTATTAAGGAGCTGCGAAAAAATAGAACAAGATTTTAAGATAAGACTCGGAATGATGAACCCAATGTATCTGAACAGAATGATAAACGATTTATCCTTTATATACTCAGAAGGTAACAAGCTTTTTAAGTTTATCCACATCCCCATTCAGAGCGGAAGCGAAAGGATCTTAAGGAAAATGAAAAGAGGACACACGGTTAAAACCACCAAAGACCTTATCACGAGATTGAAAGAAAAGATTCCAGAAATCACAATTGCAACTGACGTTATTACTGGATTTCCAACAGAGACTGATGAGGATTTTGAACAAACCCTAGATCTTATAACATTTATAGATCCCGATGTTGTTAATTCATCGAAATTCAGTTCTAGACCTGGAACTGCAGCTTCGAAATTAAAAAGGGTCGATGACGACATAATTTCATCTCGATCGGAAAGGTTGCATGACTTAATTAAAGCAATAGCAAAGAGGAGAAACTCCAAGTGGATTAATTGGGAAGGAGAGATCCTCATTAACGATATTGAACACGGAAAGCTGAAGGGTAGGAATGATTATTACAAATCAATAATTCTAGACCATGATCATGAGGAGTCATTTTTGAATAGTAAGACCCAAACCAACTTGCAGTCAGGAATACAAGCTTCATTGGGCGTGTCCAACTATACAGATCAAAAGCTAGAAAATATTGTCATCAAAACTGGCCCTTATAAGAATAATATTTCATATTCTAACAATCCTTTCATGGGCAAAAAGATCAGAGTCAAAGTAATAGCCTATTCAAATCATGTCTTAAAGGCAATTCCAATTTAGATAGCAATCACACGCGGTCACACAACACTTTTATCTATCGACTAAGGTTTGTTAATGACAATTGAAAAATGCTAATACTTTGAATACATGTATCATAGGAGTTGGGAATGCAGGGATAAAGATTACAAAAGAAGTATTGGAAAGAGTAAATTTAGACTATCTTTTATTGGAAAATCGTTCCTCTACCTACTCAGATTTTGATAATAAAATTGAAATAACTATTCCGACCAGAATTAATCCTTCATTAGACCAAATTAGAAAAGCGTTATTGGATTCATCAGAGGATATTTTATCAAAGGTTGACCAATACCAATCCATTATCATTGTTGGAAACTTAGCTTCCAAGTTTGGATCAGCAGTATTGCCAGTTTTATCCCAAATGCTAAGGGACAAGATAAATAGAGAGATAATTTGCTTGACTATACTTCCTTTTGGATTTGAGAAAGAAAAGTTATTTCGTTGCGGAGTATCTCTTTCTTTTTTATGTAAACTTGTTAACAGTGTTATAGTCATTGATAACAATGCAGTACTAAGAAATGATAATGACATTTCCATTGACCAGTGCTATAAGATTACAAATACAGCAATTGTCGATATAATAGTTCAATCACTAATTAAGAGTTTTCCTGAAAAATTAAATTTTGTAATTTCTAATAAATCTACAAATGGTATAAAAAATGCCTTTATAGAAACAATGGCTCAACTAACACAAAAAATCGATATCAATAGTATACAAAAATGTTCTCTTTATTTGTATCAGCCTACTGAAAAAATTTCAATTGTGAAAAATGTGATAGAAACAGCCAATAATATGTTTTCGGAAGCCGAACAAGAAATAAACATCCTCGAAGAAGGGAATGATATTACCAAATGTCATATTTTGGTGAAAACAAATAAAGACATTATATCAGGTTACGATCCATTGAACTTTTTGATTCCTAGGAAGAATATCCTAGATTTTGAACCTGAAATAGCAATGGATGATATTCATATACCTTATTTTAAAGATATAGAATCTGGATTTGCTGTATGGCCCAACAAAAAATGCATTGAATGATTTTGATCCTTGAAAAGGAAATAAAATCTAACTCTAAAACCATAGTTATGTTTTTTTATTTCTCAAATTGTTGCCAGTTCTAAGAATAAGAAATTATTTGGACATTATTCAAGCTAAGTTATTTCGATTCCTTTTTTTCTGCTCCGCCCTCTTCAATTTCATCGGTATCATCTTTCACTTCGACCTTTTCTAATGGTTCGGTTTTAGTTTGAGAATCTGATTCAATGACGATGTCCTCATAAAGAGAAACTATAACCTGATCATCTTCATCCTTCACAATTCTAACCCTCACCTTTCTTGGGGGATTAGTTTTGCCTCTTTCCCAAATATATCGGTTCAGTTCTTGATCAATCTTTATTTGTGAGCTTTTCATATGTTTTATAGCGAATTCTTTAATCATGTTAACTACTCTATCTGTCCTCTTATGCTTTGGGGTTAGCCATGCTTTACTGAAATTTATTGTATAAATTCTTGCGAGTGTATCCTCAACTGTTGACATTTTACATTACCTCCTTTTCATCCTATATTAACATCTGATCTACGCCATGACCTTCTTTTTGGATTTGTTCTAACATGTCGGTGCGTCCGAATAATAATCCAGGCTGGCACCGGTCTATTTTGCTTGATTTTCTTCAACAATCTTATTTTCCTGGTCGTACTTTTGCGGGCAGCCATGATATCTTCTCTTACGATATTACCTATTTTTAAGTGTTAACATATCATAAAGACAATAATCCGAATTTCTATTGTGCTCGTAATAAATTGTTGTATTAGTAAACTATTGATTTTTGAAAAGTCTTTGCCTACTATTGGTGAGTAGAGAAAAAGTGTTATCGTTGTAATTCTTAATGAGGTTTATAGAATGCAGATACTTTGGATATAATAGTCATATACAATGACGTAGAAATAAGATACTGATTGCCTAAAATAGAATAGACTAAAGAATAATAACAAGTAGATGGCTTAAATTCCAAGATATTTGGAAGTAGAACTGTTATTTATCTGGAGGCTTATTACCATTACAAATCGAACTGTTGGCACAAGGATAACAAGAAATTTTCGGGTTAGGTCTGAACACAATAAGCTAAAATAAAAATTTAATTGCCTATTGTTACGTTGTTTAGGCATGTATGTTTGTGAAACATGCTTTAATTTTCTGAAATCAATTTATTCGGTGAAGCAATTAAAAAAAATCCAAGTAATACCAAAAAACCAAGACCTAGGATTGCAATGTCTCTGTAGCTACCACAGCAAGCTTGTTGACAGCTTCAAATCATAGCATAAGAATACTAATGTTGACCCCGTTTTATGATTTCAGATTCGACTGAGTCTCCAACACTTACACCAAATTTGTTTGTAAAATTTGATGCTACTTCTAGTACATACAATGAATCATTATTTGGAGCATAGGAAGGACACGGAAGTAATAGATAACAGGGCGAAAGATTTTTTTCAATATGAACTATATTCCCAGTTGAGTTAATCCAAATAATGTCTATCGGAAATTTCATATCCTTCATCCAAAAAGAATATTTTTGCGGCGAATCAAAAATGAATAACATACCTTCGTTTTCGTTAAGGGAATCTTTAATTGATAATCCTTTAGACTGAGAATCAGGAGTCGTTGAAAGACTAGCTGTTACATTCACACCCCCTAACGAAACCAACGCCGTCTTATTTTGTTCTTGCTGTTGGCCTTGGACACTTTCAATTTCTATATAACCTATTGAGCATAATAACACCAAGAAAAAGACTAGACAAGAAAACCAAGGGGAAATAATTTTCTTCAATTGTATCGATGTACTTATCCGTTGTATAATTTAAACAATACATTTTTTATGATGAGATGGCTGAAAATATATATATGGAGTGCAATTGCAGATGCATAAATTGCAAAAGTCCAATCTTAACTAGTAACGATTTTGTAGCTTCTGACGGATACGAGGATTCTCATCATACTTGTAATACCTGCGGAGTACACTTTAACCATCTGGACGGTGAACAATTCAAGCATTGCAATATCTGTGGATATAATGTTTCAGTTAACAATTAGAATTAGAGATTAATTATGATAGAAGTTTTTCCCTGGACAATGCGTTATCGAATTCCTCTTCACTCATTAATTTCCTCTCAATTATTACTTCCTTAATGGTTCTATTGCTCGACATGGCTTCCTTGTAAACTTCAGCTGCTTTTAGATACCCTATTATGGGATTCAATAGTGTTACCAACACAGGGCTCTTTTGTACGCTTAATTGAAGTCTTTGCTTGTTTATTTGGATTCCATCTACCATATTCTTTGAAAATATGGGCAGAAAATTAGTGAGCATGTCTGTAGAATCTAATACTGATTTAACCATCCCTCCAAGCATGACGTTTAATTCAAACTGGCCAGCTTGAGATGCCAAAGTTACTGAAAGATCATTTCCAATTACTATGTAACAAATCATGTTCAATGTTTCAGAAAGAGATGGATTGACTTTTCCAGGCATTATGGAGGAGCCTGCATGAACGGCCGGAATAGAGATTTCTGCAAATCCTGCTGTAGGGCCTGAAGCCATTAATCTAAAATCATTTGACATTTTTGTTAATTCGACGGCAAGATTTTTTATTGCAGAGGAACAATTCGCAACATCAAGCTTACTTTGTAGGGAATAGAATAAGTTAGGCGATGGTTTCAACGGAAGATCAGATATATAAGATAAATTTTCCACCACAAGAGGTTGATAACCTTTTGGGGTATTTGCGCCTGTTCCCACTGCTGTGCCCCCAAGGGCGACATAGTAGAGTTGTTCCAAAGACCTGCTAATAAATTCTTTCGATTTTAATAGTGCAAACAAGTATGAACTAAATTCGTCCCCCATAGTGACGGGAATTGCATCCATCAAGTGAGTTCTACCAATTTTTATATCATCTTTGAAGGCAATTGCTTTTTTTTCGATTGCGCAGATCAATTGGTTCAGCGACTTTAATAACTCTTGACAGTTCAGGATTATGGAAATATGAATGGCTGTAGGAGAGGTATCGTTACTTGACTGAGACATATTCACATGGTCGTTTGGGCTGATTATTTCATAAGAACCCTTAGGTTTGCCAAGGATCTCCAGCGCCCGGTTTGCAATTACCTCATTACAATTCATATTAAAAGCTGTACTTGCTCCCGAATTGAGTGTCTCGATTACAAATTGATCAGACAATTTTCCTGCCAAGATTTCATCACAGCTACTTATTAACGCCTTGCCAATTTGTGACGGTAACACACCAAGGTTTTGATTTGCCATGGCAGCTGCTTTCTTTATCATAATGAATGACTTGACAAAATTCCTATGTGGAGGGAGTTTTGTTATTTGATACTGTTCCTTAGCT
>JARFXS010000084.1 GCA_029194465.1 Candidatus Nitrosocosmicus sp. | reverse complement strand
TTTTAAGTATTGAATTAGATAATAGTTATCAGCCCAGGGATATTTTACGCTTACAAAAAGATACCTTGGCATATAGTACCCAATATGTCAATATTTACCTTGTGAATATTATTATATGACTTCTCTAAATCCTCTGATCAATATGTTTATTGATTTAGCAAATTTTCGCCCGGTAAAATCATGAAAAAATTATGGTAATTAATTATTAGTCAAAAAGTTTTGTAAAGGTATGTTCATTGGATATATAGATCCTTATCGTTCACTATGGTTTTTTGAATACTTCAAATTCTCCTAAAATAAAGATGGTTAAGGACTCTACCACAGCCTTATCATTATATTCTTGTTATATTTCCTAGGACAACTCCATCTGCAGACGGTGGACTATATTGATCAAACAAGCATTCGCCCAAAGTGAAGGGCGCGTATTAGTTCCTCTACCATTGAAGTTGCCAGGTGGACTATATTGACAAACCAATACATTCGTTCCACCATATTCAGCGTATTGACCACCGGGTCCACTAGCTAACGCGCAACCAATCTCAGTTGATTGCTGGTCAACCATCTGAGTGTAGTGACTATTGCCGGGTGTGCCTGGTACATAGCTATTCTTTTCGTCGACCCAAGACTGTTGCAGGACTTCCACAGTTGCGTAATCCGGACCTCCTCCACTTGCCAAGTTCTCACCAAAACCTGTACCGGTAGAATGGACCAACTTAGGTTTTGAAAGCAAATTATCGGCCCAATTCTGTGCGCTGGCGGCGATGCTGTCGCTCCAAACAAGCGGTGCAACTCCAACTGCAGCACGCTCTTGGTTGTGGGTATTTAATATGGTATTTTTTAAATCCCCTTGTGCATACGATAATTGGAGAACTGCTGACGGTACTGCTAGAGTTGCCGTCATAATCAAGATCATAGTAATTTTTACTGATACTTTGTTATACATGATTTGTATCAATATTAGAAACAATTTAGTTTATTAATGAATCGATTTGTTTAAATACTAGTGTCTGCTTGAGGAATTTTTGATAGGTCATTAATGATTGCTTATTTTGATTATTCATTTCAACAAATCTATCAAATTATTATGGTAGAAGACTAGAACTTTTTTTTCAATAATCAGGGCTCAATGGGGATGTATTCCGTGACAAGGGTATTAACAATAATAGCAAAGGATAGAATGGATTTCTGTTTTAGACCATTTAGATAATATGTCTAGGGGTCAATTCTGTTATTACTAATCGAGGTCGAGATAAGCTTATGTAAAACAGGTGCTATTCTAAGCGAGGGTTATCGTCACGATTTCTGCACTGCTTCTAACTTTTGATTCACAAAAGTTTCGCTAAAATAGTAATCCGCCAAATTCGAAAACCTAAATTTAAATGAAATTTTTTACATATAACTGCCCCAACAACTATTAGGGCTGTCCAAAAGCAATATGCAATGCGTATATCAATGAAGGAAAACAATTGTCGACAATAGAAATACAAGAGGTGTAAGAACTAATTCATTTGTTATATCCATATTTCCTTATGAGTAAGAGATTAGTCATCAATTATTCTTTGTCGTCTACATCACATGTAATAGTCAATAGTGTTCTTGCCATTGTCAAAACAAGTGCTATTGCAAATACATTTAGGATAGAAACATTGCTTATTTGGTGGTTAGTCGAAAGTGGAATGAGGTATTAAAACAAGAATACTAAAGTTAGCCACATAGTGAGAAAGTGAGAGCAAAACATATGATTGAAATTGATGATATGCAACCAATAAATATCAATTACTAAGAATCTATTATCATGAGTCTCAGATTCGGAAGCCTGCCCTAGTATTTTGTGAATAATTTGTTACTTTGTGAGATACTGTTTTAAAGTATCTAGGCGAATTGAAATTATTAAAATCAGTATGGAAAATACCAAAATACCATCGTAAAATGACGCTATTTGTTCTAGTTTTATCAGACGTCTAATCAATCTATAAAAACACAAGCACCTAAAGCAATATCCTTAACAGGTAATTTAATTACGTATTTGGTATATCTTGGAGAGAGCGAATGGATTTTGTTACTACATGAGTCACAATCTACTAACCTTCTAACCGACATTTCACAAATATCACTACTGATTCATTTTTTTGGTTTGGATTCGAAAGGTTTCACTTAACCAATCAAATATTCTTTGATTGACAAGTCCAGTCGCACCTGTTTGACAGTGTTCTTCTCCACCTTCCTCCTCAGTAAATACTATATACTTCTTAGATGATGATGGAACCGACACGAGTCCATCGTATACCTTTTTTGGCTGTCCTGGGAATGAATCATCTTTCTCACCTTCTAATACGAGAGTAGGGCATGTAATATTTTTCAAGATATCCTTGACTGAATACTTCTTTGCTCCTGTTATAAGTTCATAGGGTGAGTTTGCCCCGGTGGTCCACATCCCATGTTTCATGTTAAATTTTATGTTAGAATCTGATTGCATTAATTCATTCAATGTTTTATTTACAAATTCTGCATCGCCTCTACCTATTGCATCTAGCATTTGTGGAGGAAAGCTTGCAGTGACGCCCTCATAACCGTCATATACGCCATCATAGAGAACAACCGCAGCAAAACGATGCTCAAAGGAAACTGCTCTGGCAGCCAATAGTGCTCCCATACTGATCCCCATTAGGGTTATTTTTTCTGGGTCGATTTTATATTCACTTTTTTTTGATAATGCAAAATCTAATACAGGAGTGACGACTTTTTCCCAATCATACCTAAAAGGCAGTTTATGTTTAACAATTACGTTACCCTGGCCAGGACCTTCAAATGTTAGACAGTTATACCCTCTGTCTAACGAGGGTGCTGCTCCAAAAAAATAAAGCTCCTCCAATGTGGAATCAAATCCGCCATGCACCACAAGTGTTGGATAGGAGGAACTGGTAGCAATTGATTCATCATGGTTATCATTTTCAAGACCGTTTTCTTGCTCATGCACTAGATTACTCTCTTTTCCAAATTGGCTTTTATAGTGGTTGTTGTGATTTCTTGGTGCATGATAGAAATATCCAGGCAAGAGTATTCCTTCATAGGGTATTTCAATCGGTTCAACAACAAAGGGAAATAGAGGGGTAGCCTTCCTAAAACATTCTTTACTCTGATCTATGGCGGAGGGCAATCTTTGATCTTTTGAGTCAACTAGGAAGAACGCTGCCGTACGGTAATAGTTCGTCGCTCTAAGATATGCCTCTCTGGCACTGGTCGCATGACCGTTAGTTGCACTATCTTCGGCATATGACTGAACTCTTTTTGCTGTCTTTATCCATTCTTCATACCAACTTTCAAAATCCCCTTCTTTAATGCGATAAGCAGTAGAAAGACATTCTCCGATGTCAGCTCCTTTGTAATATGTATCGGCAAGGGTTCTCAACAATAAAGCCGAAAAAGTGGGATCTCTGAACACAATTTTCATTCTGACTCATGGTTACATGTCTCCTACCCATTTTTATGTATTCCTTTGAATTCAGTTTACCACATAATCAGAGATGTTGGGTATAATGATCCTGATTGACAATACGCAATACCTTATAAATGACAATACTCTAGATACGTTACAATGAAACAAGATCACAATAAATTTGTGAAAATACCGAGTACCAAGTTTGTAGTTGCAGTTACATTGTGTTTTAGTCTTTTAGTTATCATAACTGTAACAAATATGATGTCGCCTTCATCGATCAAATTTCCAACTTTTGCATTAGCACAAGGGCAACAAAACTTTACCGCGAACCTTACCGGACAGGATGTGGTTCCACCATCAAATTCTAAAGCCTCTGGTACTTCTGAGTTTACTCTTAATAGCGATGGAATGAGCATGAATTACGAAGTGTATGTTAAGGATATAGATGGTGTCACACTTGCTCAAATATATCAAGGTCAAGAAGATGGAAATGGTCCTGCTCTATCAACGCTCATTCGCTTCAAAGACATAACACCAAGTGGTCCAGTGAATGGACTATTAACACAAGGAATGATAACAGCCGATAGTCTTCAAGGACCACTAATTGGAAAACAAGTGTCTGATCTGGCTGAACTTATGGAAAATAACCAAACATACGTGCAAATCCAGACCACAGAGAATCCTAGTGGAGAAATTAGAGGACAAATAGGAAAATAAGATAATTGACCGTGCATATCGGTCGTACTACAAAANNNNAAAATGACCGATATGATTGGTTTCTGATAAAATTTTACGGATCTTCATAATTTACGGGCATAGCCTAGTCAAATGTTGAAACGTTTCGACTAGTCACAATACCAACAAGATTTGGCATATAACTACACGTTTTATGAGATACACAAAAAGTTAAGTTGCTATATTGAATTCAACCGACCAACTGTATTTATAAGAAAAGAAATACATGAAAAGAATATTAATTTAGTTTTGAAAATTTGTTTCGATATGCTAAATCCTTGCCCTTACTGGTATCTTCACTATTCCAGTCAACCTTGCTAGTTATTTGAATAGGACTTTAAAAGGACTGAATTAATAGTAATACGTTCAAACATTATAGAACTAGAATTACATTATTGAATGATTACTAGAAAACATTCAAATATCATTTATTTAGGGTTTTGAAAAACTAACCATTGAGTAGTGACGATATAAAAAAGGATGAGTCAACTGAGGAAGTAATAATTGTAAAAAAAACACTTGCTCAAGAATTTTTTTATTTTCTAAAAACATTTGGCATAATTGGGCTAGCAATAGCTTTTGTTATAGGTCAGGCTGCTTCTGGGCTAGTGACTTCCTTCGTAGATGACATCATAAACCCTCTAATTGGATTATTTATACCAGCAGGAAATCTCGATGCAGTGTCTATAAAGGTACCAAATATATCAGGTGGGACTACAGAGTTTAGAATTGGACATCTTATATCCAGTATTATTGACTTTACGATAATCGCTCTGGTGGTATTTCTTGCATATAAACAACTATCGCGATTCAAACTGGTAGATGATAAAACTATACCCGAGAAGAAATAATTCCTATATCTTTTCTTGATTTCTTGTATTCATAATTTAATTAATACAACTATCACACTGATTCTTGCCAATTTCATTTACAATGCTTTACTTTGTCTAGGCTTTTTTACATGAGGTATTAATCTAGGTGACAAAAGTGAATTAATTATGTGCTTAGATGTAATTTGATGACGGTCGGATTAATTAACAGTTTGTAGGATCTGTCGCTGAAACAACTGGCAATCTTTTTATACTCATAAAGAAAATAATTACAAAGCAGATGGACTCCTATTATCGTATTACGTTAATTGTGTTAGTCTCTATTGCGGTAACAGGCTTAATTGCAATTCCCTTTGGAAATCCCAAGTTTATTGATAGGGCAATTATTTTGGAATTAACATTTATCGCACTATCTGTTCTGATATGGAAAGGGTACCATAAGACACTGTATGCATGTATCCCGTTAGCTGCATTAATTATTATTGGTAATAGCCTTGCTCCACCCCATGTTAATTTGATGATGACCTTTTCTAAACCACTAAATGCAATTGTTCTGATTTTGGGGGGATATGTATTACGTAAATTGTTCTTACATATAGTAGCCATATGCGCATTGCCATAAGGTCAGAGATTAATTCAATTTCATTGAGTTTATTTGATTTTGTCATGGTGTTTACACACCTATAAACTAACTTTCATAGGTATTTACTTCCTCTGGATTTTTCAATTGATAAAGGCGAAGTCAAACTCAATGAGCATTTCATTATTAAAAATGATTACTGACAGATCTTTGAGCCATATGAATAGCCATTTCAGTTAAACTGGAAGACTTGAGGTTTCTAATTGGATTTGAAATCCATTCAAAGAGATCTTCTAGAACCTGTTTTTCTACTGGTCCTCCGACATTGGTAACCCATTGTGATGATGGATAAAATAGATGTCCAAGATTTGGATACGTAATCAACCCATGATCAGGATGTCTTAGTTCTGTAAGTTTTTGCTGTAAAAGGAATGCTTGTTGTATTGGGGTGTCTGAATCATTCTCTCCCTGAAGTATTAAGATAGATACATTAGACGGAACTTTGCTTATGATATCTAAATTAGGTGACAAAGCGAATTGTGAATTAAGCCACATAGGACAGGGTCCAGCTAGACCATTGCATTTCTCACCTGGGATCACAGACGAAAAAGATTTGAGTTTATCTATTTGTATTGGCTTGAGCTCATCATCAATACTTATTAAAGTATCGTTATTCCTATCATATTGGCGACTCAGCTGCTCCCCCGTTCCTCCTGTTCCATTTACCACTGGAAGATTTTGAGCAAGAACTGAGGTAAGGTTTCCAACTAGGGAGCTGAAAACAGGATCCTCGGAAGCCTCTCTTACTGAAATCAAACCATTATGGTCATGATCTAAAACCTGCTGAGCGTACAAAACAGGTACCATTACCTGGTCATATCCTATTTCTTTCAAATTTTGGGCTAGGGTGCCCATTAGTACAATTGCACCCACCCTATCTGAATTGTTGATGGCTAATCTTGGTACAATCGTGGTACCCTCGCTATGTCCAATCAAAACCACTTTACTAGGGTCAGCTTCTGGTTGCTTTAGGAGGACATCCAATGCTTTCTGAGCATCTCGTGCTAGGTCGTTAAATGTTACGTTTCCCCATACATTATGATCTAAAATTGTCGCATTCGCACCTATGCCTCTTTTGTCATATTGCAAAACTGCGAAACCTCTTTCTGAAAGAAATTCAGCTATATCATGGAATGGCCTAGCGGACGGGTATATCAAAGAGCCTGTATCGTTGTCTATACGAATGTAACCGCCCGATTCGTTCATATCAGTCGTTCCAGAACCCGGTACTAAAAGAACAGCAGGGTATGGACCGTCACCAATAATTGGTAGATTTAATCTTGCATTAGTCTCCAGCCCATTACCTAGGTCTAATATCATATCTCTATGTTTTATTGTCTGTACCTCTGATTGACCATTAACTGTGAGATCTAGACTACCAAACAAGACACATAAAGCAAAAGCAGAAAACAATATTGATACCAGATTTAATGACAAGACATTTGTAGTTATTGGAGCTTTAATTTAAGCATTATTTAGGTTGATCATCTGAAGACGTGCTATTCTATCTCTTTCTCATCAAAATTAATTAATTATTTAGCTGGTGCTATTTAATGAGAAATGCGACAATCAGAAAAAACCAGATGTGATTGTGGGATTAATATCAACAGGCATATCGAACAAAATGTAAGTTACTGGCCGTTTTAAATGAACCATCGTCATACAATAATAGATATTTTGACTTTCATGAAACACCACCACGATTGTATCTCCACGATTTAGTACAAATAAGTGAAATGGAACAACAAAGAAAAGTGGAAATTTAATACCACATTCATAATTAATTGCCTGATAAAAGAAAAAGAAATTTAAAAGTTTAATATGTAAATATATTCTTCATGACTCAATTGAAAAAGAACGCATTCAATAAGGTTATTCTTGTCGATCTATCCAACTCTTACAACAAGTGACCTAGTGAAGATAAAATTTCTCTTATCATTGAAAGCGATAGCATATTGTGTTTAATGTTCTTGATTTAAAACCTATTACTATAATGAACGCAATGATACTTACAAACATTTTCTTTGTTAGGTGGAATCTGTTCGTTTATTTTCATATTCTAAATCATTGTTATTTGAATCCACCTTGATAATCAGATCAACATAGTCTGATACCGAACTTTCACGCAGTGAATAAATACTATATAACAGGTCCCAGCCGTTCGCCTCAATCAAATACACTTTTCTGATTCGATTGTAGGATATGAATGAATTATTTACCATATAATTCATGTATTTCCTCAAAACTGCTTTTGACGTAGAAATAACCCTAGGAATTTGAAATTCAATCTCTGAGAATGAGGAGCCTTTTATGCACGCTAACAAAATCGATTCTGTAATGCCAACATTTAGATAGATCGGGTCTAAGTCTTCGTTAATACGTTCCCGATTCATCTAATCTTTGTCACCTTTTATTTCGTAAATTGGAAAAGTTGAATAATCGTCCATGCTAAGTGGGTTCAATTCCTTTCAAATCATAGGGATTGTAATTAAAAAACATTTAGGATTTGTATGCACGTAATCAAATTTCTCAATTGATTCAATATATGTAAATCCAATAATAGTTAAATACAAACAATGAGATTTTGGAATATCGTGGTTAATGTAAATTCAGGCTAATCCAAAAATAAGGCATGAAGTATTTTATTTGTACATTAAGACAATATCTGCTAAATTCTAATACTATAAGTTTTAACAAAAAAA
>JARFXS010000083.1 GCA_029194465.1 Candidatus Nitrosocosmicus sp. | reverse complement strand
TATCCCTATAACTGAGAATTGTTACTTTTAATTAGTTATTGATTGATAGTTAGTGCAAAAAGAAACAAGATACTTGAGAAGATTGATTACATATAAATAAGATTTAGAGTATTATAAAGTATTAAAGAAAAAGAAAAAAAATAGTAAAGGTACTGTCAGCCAACTATGAGATATGGACCAATTGTCAAAGTAAAATTGTGGGACTAAAAAATAATACTTTGTTTCTTATCTTCCAAATAATCTGTCACAATTCTCCTTGCCCATTATCTCGACACATTGATTATAGATGCCCTCATCCCCAAAATCATTAAACGGATTGAAAGGTTGCAATGGAGAGGAATCTCCAGGATTCTGTGGTAAAGTATAAGGAGGGAGTAGAGGCGTGGTATTTTTTACCAAATCCTGTTGTGATTCCTTCTTTAATACCACTGGAACGTCTAGTGTAATGTTATCTCGATAAATAGTGAGTTGTGCACTATCTCCTATCTGTTTTGTAGAGAGTGCTTTTTTAATATCATCTACCGATCCTACAGTGGTATTATCAATTCCAATTATTATGTCTCCTCCAAGCTCTACTTGATTGCCATCAATATTTGAGGCGATATATCCTCCCTTAACCCCAGCGCTCTCTGCTGAACTATTCCTAAGGACGTCAATTACTAAGAATCCTTTACCTCCATTAGTAATATTAGAAGGTACGTTCATTTGTAAGGCTATTTCAGGAGTAACGTTAATGCCAGTAATACCAAGGGCTGGTCTATCCTTTTGTGTTTCTTGTACAAGTTCGCTGCCTAAAACTGTAGATGCCGGTCTAGCTGCCAAGGTTAAATCTTTTTCTTCTATTTGCCCGTTTCTTACAATTGAAAGAGTGACATTTTCTCCAACCTTCTTTTCTTTATCCAGATAAGATAGTAGATCATCTATTTTTCTAATAGGTTTGTCATCAATTCCTACTATTACATCTCCTCCAAGCTCTACATCCCTTCCGTCTATTTTTGTTAATATTGATCCTCCATGTATACTGGCCTTATCCGCAGGACTACCAGCGGTAACCTGTATAACAAGAAACCCGGTAGTATTCTTAAGATCCATTATTTCCGCAATGTCTGCATCAATGTCAGTTCCTGATATCCCCAAATAGGGATGTTGATATTCCCCTGTAGTAATAAGGGAGGGTACTACCTTCTGTATTAGGTAAGAAGGAATTGCAAAACCCACTCCCGAGTACACACCTGTAGCAGAGAAAATAGCTGTATTGATTCCTATTACTTCACCATTCATATTTAATAGCGGTCCACCGGAATTTCCAGGGTTTATTGCAGCATCTGTTTGTATGATGTTTGGAATTGAAAAAGCAGGCGAATCTTCAACAAGGGGTATTTGATCCATTTCAGGGGATAAAGCAGGAAGTAGTCTTCCCAAACCACTTACTATTCCTTCAGTAATGGATGCTGACAATCCAAATGGATTACCAACAGCGGCTACTCTTTGTCCTACACTAACTTCAGAAAAGTTTCCTACCTGTAATGGTATTAGTTTTTCACTCAGTTGGGTATTATTTTCTACTGGGATCTTTAAAACAGCTATCTCGGCGTAAGGATCCGTACCTACAACTTTTGCTTTATATGTGGAACCATCAGTCAACGTTATGTCAAACTCTTTACTAATGTTGTCTCCAGCCACGACGTGGTAATTGGTAACAATGTGTCCTTCCTTATCATATACGAAACCCGAACCAAGCCTAGACTTGCCCGGTATATCTGATTTTTGTGTCACTTGAACTACAGACTGATCCACCTTATCGTACAGTTTAATTAAATCCTCTTCTGCCGATTGACCCGAATTATTACTTGACGATAAAGTATTATTATTTATATCTACATTTGTAAAACTGTCATCAGTTTTAGGCATATCTGGCGATACTTGTTGAGCAAGAGCGCTAACAAATATCTGACCGCTTGTAACCATCGTATCAATTGTATTCGGTATTAGATAGAAACCTAAAGACAATGCTACAATTATGGTAGAAAAAGATAGAAATTTCCTTCTATCAGTTGTTATTTTATCAAATAGCATTTAGATGTATTATTGTTAATTATCATATTTAAAAAGTACATATTCACGTGACGTGTCTCATTTATTGAATTCAAAGCTCGAAGATACTATATAAAAGCGAGAAATTGGGGATTACCAGTTTAATGTATAAATTTTGTTTAATTTACATCTAAAAAAATGTAGAATCGGAAATTCTTTACATAATCTTGATTAACAATTTCGTTGTTCCCTAGGTAATCAAAATATGCTAATCTTTTTAATTATGAAGTTTATTGCTTGCAATGAATATTCAATATATCATAGCATTTAATGCATCGAACTGTTGGGAGACAAAAACCTCGCAGTAAATATAGCTGCTAAGGATCTGAGTATAGCCAAAAAATTTTATGAAGAAATACTAGGTCTGAAACAGGTTGGGGCCGAAGGATTGAGCTCGATATTGCTCAGGAGCGGCACTACAGACCTCCTCATTTATCAGTCGCAATATGCTGGAACCAATCAGGCTACAGCAGTAACTTGGTATGTAGGTGAGAATATAGAAGATATTGTAAAACACTGAAATCAAAAGAATGTCACCTTCAAACACTATAGCCGCCAGAACGTAACAATAGAAGGTTATATTCAAATTGAAGGTAAGATGAAACTTGCATGGTTTCGAGATCCCGATGGCAATATTCTAAGTATTGTCAATGAAAGATGAACCACAAACATGAGCGGGAGTGTAGGTGTGTATTAAAACCTAATTTATTAATAAAGGCTGTAATAGTATGAATCCAATTACTATTAGGAACTTAATTACTACAAATGGGATCTGTTACAAATAAACAAAACGCAAAATTCTTATCAAAATATGATACGCAACTAGATTAGTCCTATATACTGTGGATACTGATCCAAGATTAATAAACAACATTATTTAAAAAATTAAAGTATTTGTTTGATAAAAAAGTTTGGATCTACTCGGGGGATAAAATATCCTGTATTTGGGTTCGTTATGAATGTAACGTTATTTGCAACTTACTGAAGTGTTATTCCAGCATAATTGCATCTAGCTGTTTCTCCGCCTGTTGCCAATATGAGAATATCTAGTTTCTTCTCTCCATGTTTTCTATTTTGATGGGCGTCATCAAATATGCCTCGCCTTTATTCCATTTGCTTTCTCTTTTTGAATAGCTAATTTGTTTTGTCGTATCTAACAAGTTGCCATTTAGCTACGCGTTACTATGAATAAATAATGTATTCAATCTTAATCATGTTTACACAAACCGTTATAGAAAATTATTTTATTTTCTCCATCTCAAATTAATCATTGATAATAAATGTATTCAAAAGATTAAATTTGAATACATGGATACTTATTCTATGAATAAGCTGAAATTTGGCGCACTAATATTTAACAAAAAGAAGGTTTGGAGAATATCTTAAATGTCCTTAAGTGGGGATAATTATTTTCAGAGAGCTCTTGTTTTTCAGGGTGGAGGAGCATTAGGCGCTTATGAAGCGGGTACTTATCAACAAATCTATAGGAAAGCGAAAAAGGAAAGCTTGGATGGAAGATTGTTTGATATAGTAGCAGGCACTTCGATAGGTGCGATAAACTCAAGTGTTTTGATTGGGCACTATCTAGAAAATAATAGTTGGGATGGCTCAGATGAGAAACTTTTAGAATTTTGGGAAGGTCTCATGTGCTCATCCATAGCAGACAGCTTATTTCACAGGGATTCATTAGTTCGAATCTATTGGGATAATATGAAAATACTCAATCAGGATTTGGCTGATGCAGAAAATGCTAGAAGATTTTGGTCCATTTTTGAATTTGCTTTTAGTCCGCGTGGCGTTCCAAACATGTTTAAATCTATTCCTCATTTAGGTTCAAAATTTCTAAATCCGTTTACAGATTTTTTACCATGGTGGAAATATGATTTTACGCCGTTAAAGAATTACTTATCAAAGTTTGTAGATTTTCCTATAAAGACTCGTCTAGAGGATGGACAACCAAGACTATTACTTACAAGCGTAGATATTCAAGATTTTAGTTCTACTGTGGTGTTCGATAGTTATGAGAAATTACATGATGCACCTGAAAAAATTGATTATAGATTGGATATAAAAGGTATAGATAATAAAGATATTAGGAACAAGAATATCACAAAAGGTAGATGGTATTCTGAATACGGAAACTCTGAGAATAGACACTTGATTTTCTATGACGGGATAGGAGCTGATCAGGTATTAGCCAGTGCTCTGGGTAAATACGCCGTGAATCATTCTCATATTGAAGATTCTAATACTGGAACTACACGACAACTTTGGGATGGGGGTTATCTTAGTAACACTCCATTAAGAGAACTTTTGACAGCACATCGAAATTATTGGATGGAATATACAAAAATTAATCAAAAGAAGATAGACGAAGCCAAGGAGAACTGCACCGAATTAATAGCCCGCATTCCGGAACTCGAAGTATTTATAGTCAACTTGCATCCTCTTACACCTAGAGATATTCCCACAGACAAGGATCTGGTAGATGACAGAGAGAACGACATTTTCTTTCACGATAGAACTGCATACGATGAGCAGGTTGCATATGCTTTTACAGACTTTGTCAACATGACCCGAGATCTTATAAACCTTGCAAGGTCCAAAGGTCTCTCTACCGAAATTGATGAGATCTTAAACAAAAAAGCAAAAACGATTGCACGAATAGGTGAATACAAATTCACAACTAATAGAGATCTCTTTTTGGGAAAACCTAGAATATCCAAAGTATGGAGAATTGATAGGCTTGAAACACCTGAAGCAACATTTGGCAAAGTTACAGACTTTACTCCAAATAGTGTTCGAAAATTGATACAAGCAGGTCAATTTGATGCCCGGATTTCTATTGACAGGATGGAACTAATATTTGGAATAGAAGATTTAATTTCAGAAGGTATTATGTCTATGGAGGAAGGCGATGAGATCATTAATGAGGCTAGAGAAGTTATTACAACCGAACAATTGCTCTATAGAATGAAAAAAGATGAGGTGGTACATGCATACAATAAATACAAAGAAAAGATTTTAGCCAAGGATTTACCAGTCGAATGTAAGGAAATATTGTTAAATCCTGGAAGAGACATTGTTAACTTAGTTTCTGAAACAAATGGCAAACTATAAAGCAATATTTTTATTGATAGGGAAGATCCATTTCATTCATTAATCTTGAAATGCAACTCTATATGAAGATAACACAATAATTCAAACTATTTACCACTGAATAGAAATCAATATCGTAACTCATACTAGGATCACCAAATCACCAACAAGAAATAATCTTTTTATGTCAGGTAAATATGAAATTTTCTTTGATTGATGAAACTATAATTGCGTATCTTTCAAAAAGAAAATTCCTTTAATTGTGAATCTATCTCCAACAGGAAAGACTATGTCTTTAATCGTTATTCACTGACAGTGCGAGATGAATTTCAACTATACTTTTGATCCCCTGTATACTTATTAGACACTTTTATGTCCTATTACTAATGATTAATCCTAATCTGCGAGAATATTTTGAGTCAATGAAATTTAACACGTACGAAACAGGATCTTCAAATTAAGAATTCTGGTGAGGAGAACATAGATGAGTGATAATAACAAAGCTATGAGAAAATTAAAACTACATGTGGGAATATCCATTGATGGCTGTATTGCAGGACCCAATAATGAAATGGACTGGATAGACTTTACTTGGGATAAAAAATTCCGAGAATATGAAGACAAGTTGCACGAACCAGTTGATACCATTCTCTTGGGAAGGAAAATGACTGATGACTTTATCACAACCTGGTCTAATTTTGTGAAAAAACCCGATGACTCCTGGTATACATTCGCTAAAAAAATGATAGAAACACCAAAGATTGTTTTTACTAAATCACTAACCAAATCAAAGTGGCCAAATACTGAAATAGCAACAGGCGACCTAAGGGAAGAAATTACAAAGTTAAAGAGTCAAGATGGTGGTGATATCATAGTTTATGGTGGAGCATCATTTGATTCTTCCTTGATTAAAGAAAACTTGATTGATGAATATTATTTGTTTATTAATCCTGTTGCTATTGGGAATGGAAAGACCATATTTAGAGACTTGAAAGAGATTCGTAAACTATCCCTTGTGGAATCGATAGCATTTGATTTGGAACAGTTTGCTCCACTATCAAGTAAAGAGAAATTAAAACCAAAAGGATTGGGAAATAAGTAGAAGTATTATTGTTGCTTATATATAATATCCTGGTTATCCTTTCTATTTATGGTTGAAAATTTCAGATCTTTCAATTGAATGTATTTTAAAACATTTTAATGATAAGTCAAAAGACACCTATAAACTGAAAACTTACACTGTGTGTATATAGTATACACATTTAACTGCTAATAGTTAACAAACTGTCCAACAAACTTAAACATGCTCATAAATTTAAGCGATTTATAGAATAATTAATGAACGAAGTGGAAAAAAATTCCAGATGGGTATCATTCCATCACACCTATGTTGATAGTAAAGGATGGACTAAAGGCAATTGAATATTATAAAAAAGTGTTTGGAGCAATTGACAAAGGAACCATGATGATGCCGGATAACAAATCCGTAGCTCATGCAGAACTTCTGATAGGTGATTCAAAGATCATGCTATCAGATGAATTTCCAGAAATGAAAAGTTTATCGCCTACAACCGTCGGTGGAAGTCCAGTATCGCTGTATCTATATGTTGAAGATGTCGACAAAACATTTAATCTTGCGGTAACTGAAGGTGGAAAATCATTATTCCCGGTTCAAGATCGGTTCTATGGCGATAGACATGGAAGTATCCAGGATCCATTTGGACATATCTGGTCAATAGCGACGCACGTCAAGGATCTAACAAAAGAGGAAATGAAAAAGGCAGCCGAAGAAGCATTTTCAAAAATGTGCAACTAATTTGATTAAGGAATGCAGTCTGATACCATTTAAATTTGTACATAGAATCTAATCATACGAAACACATCGTTAAACATCATAACAAACATCAAAAATAGAGGATATGTCTAAATCAATCATATTGACTAAATTGTTTACATAAACGGTATCTCATATCACTCATTTTGAATAATCAGCATTTGTAAAGTGTAAATAAATCTTGAAATATCATGTTGGACTCGGCGGAAAATTGCAACGGAAATCCACACTCTCCTCCTCGAATGACTTATCAGAATAAATTTTGTTGATTCTTTTCTGTAACCGATTACAATATATTATCAGAATTTCCAAAAACTTCTTGTAAGCCAATTCGTTTAATGGTTTGCGATTTTTCCTCTTCCTGTAATGGACTTTTTAGGATATCCAAAACCTACCACAGCAGATATGCTCAGACTAGATGGGATATTGAAATCGTGTCTCATTTTATCTCTCTTATCCCAGTATATAATCCTGAACCAATGCCGTTGTCCCAGGCAGATAATTGTATATTTTGTATAACCCTTCCGCATCCAGTAGTATATGAAACCGTATTTGGATCTGTTAATATTATGATGGCAAAAATTGTCCAATTATCCATTGCCCGCTAACACTATCTTCAGACAATTTCTTTAGGTTATTTTTTTCCTTTGTTACTATGAATCTCCAATGTTGAGAGTGTTTAGGCCACTGCCACTATACCTGGCAGAATCAAGAATAGTAGATATTATGCTTGATGAGACATTCTCATCATTAAATTCTCTGATATCCAGTTTTGTTGCAATACAATCTATAGTATTCATACTCTGAAATATATTAAGAATCATACATATTTAAGAAATTTCAGAATCTTTTATACATTTACGAGTTCGTGTGCCACAATCAGACAATTGAATTTGATTTTTCAAAAGGCTTTGATAGATGTGAGATTTAAATGTTGAAAGCCATGTAGGTTTGCGATTTTGGCTTGCATACAAGATTCTCAAAACTTATATGATAAATAAGGAAATATTTCGATGGAGAAATTCCATCGAGGACGAGATCAATCTTTTCCCATAGAGGGAACAGTATGATAGTTAAAATTCAATTAGTGAAGGATTCTAAATTAATTTAAATAATGTTATCTAGGAGTAATAATGATTATTATAGTTGATCATGGTCTTAGCCTCACTACAAAACTCACTTTTGGTAGTGGATTCTTCAAAAGATGGGTGGAGAGTTCGAGAACACTTAAAAGGGTTGAGTCCGAGCAGCCTGGTATTGGATTCTCAAAACTCTAAGAGAGCGTATTGTAAGCATTTCTTTGATAATGGACTTTGAAAACTGACGATGGCGGTGATACATGGGAGAAAACCTCGTTAAATACCTCTGGTTATAACATTATGTCTCTTGCTACAATCTCTATGGAAAAGGTGAAAAGAGTTTGACAAGTTATTTGTAGGAATGGAACCAAGCATAATTTATTCGTCAATTGATGGAGGTAGCATATGGGAAAAATCGATGAATTTAACAAATTACATTCATCTTCGACATGGTCATTTCCTCCCAGACCATGGACTCATCACGTTCGTTGGATAGAACCTGATGTAAATAATAAAGACTATATTTTCGTTGCAATTGAGGCAGGTGCATTAATCAAGATATCGATGGAGGTAAGTCGTGGGAAAGACAAGTAAAAGATGGACCATATGATACTCACACGTTAAGAACTCATAAGAAGGTTCCACAAAGACTCTACTCTGGCAGGCGATGGATATTTTGAAAGCAGAGATTATGGAAATACATGGTATAGAGAAAATAAGGGATTAGGAAGTCATATTTATCTTTATGGTGTTGCGGTGAATTCAGATGATCCTTATAATATAGTAGTATCTGCAGCTAGTAATGCTTGGAAGCCACATGCTATTCAAGATCTAGAGACCTTTGTATATAGACGTGATTCTAACGGAGAAAATCAAGAATGGACGTTGTCTAATAATGGTTTACCTGAATCCAAGGGAACAGTAATTTTTATTCTTCAACTTAATCCCAAGATCGGGGATGAATTCTATTGTTTGAATAACAGAGAATATACAGCTCTGTAGATTCTGAATATCGTGGAATGAATTGAATATTCCTTGGTCTAAGGAATATTGTTTACAACATCCTTGGGCTTTGGTGGTTAGAGAATAGCCTTACCCTGGTTAAAACTTGCTGGATCATGATCTTGTGTATAATTAGCCTTTAATCATAAGAATAAACATGAAAACCCACAACCCAAGAAACAGATTTTTAGAAATAGGAAGGACCAAGGAATACAGATTTTAAGGGATGCGTAGAAAAAAATCAAAGATATTTAACAATCACAGAGTTTTAACTTTTATTCTATTATTTAGTATCAACATCAAATAATGGGTTTAATATCTTATTAAAATAATGTTTTAAAGGATTTTTTAATAATCGAATCCATCTCTGTATCATACTATATAATCAATCCTAATAGAGGAATACAGCTAATAAGATATAGGGATAACCATGCCATTTGTCAACATGATATTGGGCAGGAATGGTTTTACCATAAAACCATTTCTCATCTATAATTTTTGGATAATTCAGTTACCAGTGAAATGACTTAGATAGTCAAAATTTATGAATTAACTCTTTCTATATG
>JARFXS010000082.1 GCA_029194465.1 Candidatus Nitrosocosmicus sp. | reverse complement strand
CAATTGTTGATAGGTGTCACTTGTCTCAGACTAGCGAATAAATGATTTTGATTTTATTTTCTTAAGTCGAAATGATGGTCAAATGATAATCAAATGATGGTCAAATGATAATCAAATGATGGTCAAATGATAATCAAATGATGGTCAAATGATGGTCAAATGATGGTCAAATGATGGTCAAATGATGGTCAAATGATGGTCAAATGCCTAAATTTTGCTCTTGTCGTATTTCGTGCTGTAATGGAGTTCTTAAATTATATGTGAATATTTATAGATTAGTATTTCAAATGGGTCAAAAGGTTCCCTCCGTCATCAAAAAAAGAGTAATACGCGCATGGCTTGAGGCCAAACCTCGTAATGTAATTGCAGATGAACTTGGAATAAGCTATGGTAGTGTCTCAAACATCATTGTACAAGCAAAAAGAGAAAGCATAAAAGATATAGACCTCTTGAGAGTCGTGGTAGTTTTGCTGAAAAGTAACAATCTTGATCTGACACATTTTGCTTCATCAATAAGACTAAAAAATAGGTTAAATGGTTTGAAATTAACAGAAACACAAGTGGACTCATTTCTTGAAAATATTGATATACACTGTTTTAAGGAAGAAATTGATCCGAGAGAATTTCTATCCCACATATATAAAGTGTGCTCAATTGCATATAAGTGCTCAATTGCCGATTATTTGAGAAGGTTGTATCATCTAGAGGAAAAGGTTAAAGAAAATAAAGGATCCGATGTGGAATGAAATATGAAAAATCCATTATCTAAAGAAATTTAACTTGAATTTGAAGGAATTGCAGGAATAGTTCTTAGATGTCATAAAGATTATTCTCCATGCTTATTACAAAATGGGGTCGACATTCTGACCAGACAAATTCAAAACCAGAGAGTTTGCGCAGTAGACTCGCGAAATGTATAGCGTGTCTGACTTCCACTCGTAGCCCAAAATTACATCAGATGGTACATAGCATGAAGGAGGATGGTCAATAACATGCACCTGCCGGCTGATATAGATAAATAGTGCACGACTCATAACGTACATTTACAAAATGGGGACGCGTTGCGAACAGACAGCGGCCACCTTGCAAGAATCCAAACGTTGATTCATCGTCGCAGATAATATAATACGCGCGTTCACTCCTTGTTAAATTCCGTGCAATAATAAAAAGCCTAAATCACTATTTTATAGATTGCTCATAAAATGTGCTAATTTTCTTTACATACTATCGATTACTAATCTTTTATATTAACAAATCTTCAAAAATCCCGGATTTTATTTTAGACCACCATTGAATGTGCTTAAATGGGTTATTGATTATAGACAAGAAGACATTGATATTTGATCGGCTATATGAAAATCATTATTTCTACAAAGTGTGATAGATAAAGATCTCTTGTCTAGTAAACCTTAGCCGGAGCGTCATTGAATTATCAGTAGAGCATTAACCTGTATCTTCATCAAATTCGACAGGGGGACAAGGGTACTTACATATGACTTATTTCAAATTCAATTTTCGAATCATCTATTCGGCCTTTACAAATTTATATTAAATATACTCCCTTAGAAATAATTAGGTATTTCATGGTATACTTGAATCACTTGTTATTTCATGAAATAGAATATTAGAATCCTCGCATATACTAACATTATATAAAGACGAAGTATAGACTAACCATAGCATGATGACGTTCTTATCTATAGATATATGATGCATGCTTGATATTTAGAATTTTCAGAATGAAAAGAGATTTAACCATTTTTCACCTTTCATTCTTATTTTCGGAATTCAATATACTTCCATATATTCCGAGAATTTCCTTACGGATTCCTCACACTATAAATTTCTCTTAATGCTAATCCAAAGATCATTTTCCCTCTGCGATACGAGGTATCCCTATAGGTTTAGGCAAGGAAATGATGCTAAGTCAACGGATTCTTATTTAGAAACGAGACTTCTACACGTCCATTTATATTTACCTCCAGATGCCCTAACGACACTATCAAATTCCATTTTTGTTTCTTTCCACACTCCATCTAAAATACTAAAGTCTACGTTACCATCAACTACTTCATACTCTGTATCTTCTTTCATTAAATCAATTCTAGTCAATTTATCATTGTAGATGGAAGGGGTATAGCTAGAAATCCCGCCTTTAATAAAATCTACATATTCGGAGAGTGATGAAAAAACTTTCGAATTGAGTTCTTTGGGACGTTTAGATGGCCTTACTTCGGCCTTGAACATTCCTTGTCCATCGAGATAGCTAGCATATATCGCTATAAAATCTGACATTCGAGATATATCAGTGCGAACCATGGGCATTGAATCATAAAATAATAAAGGTCCAAAACGTGCAACCATTGGTTGATCGGTATTTCTATCAGTAATGTAAACCGAAGGCTCCATATCTTGTCGAGATTGATCGATGACACCACATCGATATGCGAAATTATCAAATCCAAAAATTTTGGAAGTGGCCATAATGTTAAATTTTTAAGTTTTAAAATACAGGAATGAAACTACTCCATATCCATTAAATACCTGTGGTTTCAACCACGTGACAGGTAGATGGCGAAGAAGATCATCTACACTTAGTCCGAAAGTTAAAGATGTATCTCTCAACAAGATTTACATAAACCGCAGAAGGTATCGACATTACATCTCAATATTCCTATTTTTTATTATTACCTTTACAATGTTACTGTAACTCATTATATTACTCTTTTATTATCTTTGAAATATTTGGCATTATCACATAAGTAATCCCTATCTCGAGATAATTTTAATTCATCTGTTACCTTGCGCTTTACTTTCACTTTGAATTTCACAAATGCATCCTTTTACTATTTCAATTTGTACTTGCTATACAATTGAGTAATCCGCTCATACTTGATTTCACTTTTTCATATTCTAAGGCTTTTGTTTATTTCGTTCAATTACATAGCATAATAAGTTTTCATATTATATAAAATTTTAGTTTATGGGATTATAACCCAAAATCATATTTATATGAAACAATAGCCAAATATATTTACTGAAGTAATTCATCCTTAAAATAATCTCTTTCTTATATTCTATTAGGAAGGAAAATATTCAATAAAACCACCCTATTTACTATCAGATAATCACAAGTTCAATACGTAACAATAAAATGCTTCAAAGAATACATTCTATTAGCAGTAATCACAAAATTGTCAATCGTACAACATAGGTAGACACATAATATCAATAAATAAAAATAAATCTAATGTAATGATTACCATCCTCACTATTTGTCTTTGATGATTAGAATCTTATAGTTTATCAGATATTATTATATATTTGCTTTCTTATCTGTAAGATATGTTTATTCATACAAATGCAAATAATTCAAGAAGAATCTCAAACAAAGAATTACAAATGAAAACAAACGTAAAAACCATCAAAAGCCTTTCAGATGTTGTTAGTCAAACATGGAAGCAAAAGACTTCAAATAAGAATACAGCATTCATTATATTGTTTTTAGTTATTGGCATAGCACTAGCGTCAATTAGTGTACAACTAACTTTTGCTGTAACAGATGACAATAGTAATACTGGGAATGAAGATCCAGAATTCTGTGAACCAGGACAGGTCGAAGGTCCATTTGACAATTGTACGGATCCAGTATGTGAGCCAGGTCAAGTTTTGGGGAATGATCATACTTGTACAAATCCAACTTGTCCACCTGGTATGGAGTATAACGAGGAGGTAGGTGAATGTCTGAGTAGTGATCTTCCAACTGACACAACCTGTCCTGACGGCTCTAAAGGAACCATAAGAAACGGACCTAATGGAATTACACTTATAGAATGTCCTCAGCCATATCCTGATTCTAACCCTCCACCCAAACCCGGATTGGATCGTGGAAATATCAACATTAAAGGCGGCGTATTAGAGGATTCTAATTCTAACCCTCCACCCAAACCCGGATTGGATCGTGGAAATATTAATAATAATATAGGAGTAATAAAGGAGTAAGAATTAAATTTTACAATAGATTAGTTTGCAATAATCATGCCAATGATGGTTATGAATTTCTCAATCATTTTTCAATTCATTATTTTATCCTAGTTGGTAAGACACTGTCCGAACTTATATCAATATTACTTCATTGAATATCCCTCCTAGTGGACCAACCATAATATTTGAAAAGACTAAACGATAAACTCATTGTTTAAATTTTTAGATCTTCAATCTGTTAGATAAAGATTGTATTCAAATACTTCTGATACACTAACAGAAGTTCTAATGATTATTCTTTCCCGTGGATCCGGTTAAAGCGTCGTTCTGTTTTTCATCTAATAAATATTACTAACCTCTCCGTTGAACTTCCATGGCTTGTCCAAATCAAAATTATGTCAGACACCTCTCGTATGATAAATAAAAATTTGATTTGGTGTTTCTTTCAAATAACTTTAATTCCCGGGGTAGACTAGCATTTAGATCGTATGTATTAATATGACATAGGCACGATTGATCAGATTCAATATGTTTTCCATTTATAGAAATGAATTTTATTTAAGTTTTAAATCTCCTTAATAATAAAGAATTACCAAAAACAAGTGAATCACTTATTACCCATCCTAAAGCTTAACGCTAATGCAGGTGTCAATATAAGAGAATTGGTAATTCCAAATAACAAACCAGCAGCTATAGGAATAGTTATAGAGTTATATGCAAAAGAAATTACTAGATTTTGTTTTATTTTTTTTTAACGAGTATTGAGCTAATTGTAGTGTGAACAAGATATCAGATAAATTATTTTTTATCAAAATAATGTGTCCTGCTTCCTTTGCAATATTGTTCCCGATCAATTGCTATTCCAATATCTGCTTGAGGTTAAAGCTGGCGCATCATTTATGCCGTCTCCAATCATTGCTACAATGTAATTTTTTCTTTCTCCTGTAAATCCTTTATTTTTTCTACCTTTTGCTGCGGTAGCATTTCTGAAAAAACGCTTTCTATACCTATTTGTTTGGCAATGGCACTATTAGTTCTTTGATTATCTCCACTTAGAAGAATTACTTCCTTTCCCGATGATCTAATTTTTTTGACTATAAATATGGCATCTTCTCTTATTGTATCGGCTACTGCTATTAGACCAATTAACTTCTCTTCTACAAAGATTGTTACTACTGTTTTGCCTTCTAACTCTAAATCAGTTATTTTCGATTCCATATCTTTAGGAATTTTAGATTGAATATGAGACATAGTTTTTTCATTGGTTGAATTTAACATGTTTTTGCTTGAGCGAGGACCTAGCCGTAATATCCTTTTTTGGTCATATTTAGCCATAATTCCATGACCAATCATTGTATCGAATTCATTAACCTCAAGCAAGGTTATTTTCTCTTTCCATGCCTTTTTTACAATAGCTTGTGCTATTGGATGTTCTGATTTTATTTCAGAAGAAGCTGCCATTTGCAATAAATAATATTCATCATATCCGTTATTTGGAATAAGATCTGTTACTTTTGGTTTACCTTTAGTCAACGTTCCGGTTTTATCAAATACGATGGTATCCACGGAGGCTAGTTTCTCAAGATACCTACCCCCTTTAATTACTATACCTTGTTTAGAGGCTATACCAATTGCCAGTGATATAACCATAGGAGTTGCAATACCTAAAGCACATGGACATGACACTACCAAGACAGTTGCAAACACTGTTATAGCAAATTCAATTGGAGCTTGTGCTACTATTAACCAGTAGAAAGCAGAAATAATTGCTATAGAAAATACAATTGGAATAAAATATTTAGCACATTTATCTGCAATTCTTTGAATCGAAGGTTTATTTGTTTTTGCCTTTGAAACTAATTCTACAATATTTGCTAATACTGTTTGGCTTCCAACGCTAGTTGCTTTAACACGAATGTAGCCAGTCTTATTTATAGTTCCACCAATGACCTTATCCTTCAAACTTTTTTCAACTGGAATTGATTCACCAGTAATTGCAGATTCATCAATAGAAGTATCTCCATAAATAATAATACCATCAGTTGCGATATTTTCACCAGGTTTTACGACAAAAATGTCATCAACTCTTAGATTATCAACTTCTATTTCTTCCTGTTTTCCATCGTCTCTGATTGTGATTGTCTTTTTAGGTTTTAAAGCAATAAGATTCCTAATAGAATCAGAAGTAGTCTTTAATGTTTTACTTTCGAGGTATTCTCCAATTGTAAATATTGTTAATACAGATGCAGACGCTTCAAAAAAACTTACGCCTTGATTGGTAAAGAGAGCAATTACACTATATACATACGCTACGGATGTGCTTAGTACGACTAGTGTATCAACTGTGAAACTTTTTCTTTTCCTAATAGAATTGTAAAAGCGTTTGTAAAACGGTCTACCTAATAAAAATTGGATAGGAGTTGCTAAAATCAGAAAAAGGTAACCAAAAAGAAAGCTATCTCCAACTAGATTATAAAATTTTAGTAATTCTAGAATTACTAGAGGAATAGTTAGTGTCAATCCTATGAGGATGAGTATTTTTGCTTTTTTGTCTTCTTTTCTTGCTCTTTCCTTTTGCATTTGCTGTTTTTCAAAAGAGTTTTCCATCATAGTTTCTATAGACGATAATGATGATGACGGTGTTTGTAATTCCGAATCACCACAAGAACAATTACAACCACAATTGTCCTCTGCAACTTCTTTCAAAATCTCGATATTGTTTTCATCCTTGTGATTTGAACCATCTTTTTTAATTCCATTTGGAATGTCAGCCGACAATGTAAATTTCTTTTTCAATTTTTGCTTTTCTTCTTATCCTGGACGTCTACCAAGGATTCATTATTGTAATTTACACAATTATACAATCCATTAACTATTTCTGTTAGAACGGAATCACTTTCTTCCAATAATCGTGTGATCCTTTCATTATTTAGATCGTAAAAGACATTCTTTCCTTCTCTTCTATTTCTAACTAGTCCGCAATCTAGCAGGCAAGATAAATGATTTGAAATATTTGATTGATTTTGATTAGTCTCCTTCACTATTTCTGAAGTAGTTTTCTCTCCTCTTCGTAAAGATTCAAGAATAGAAAGTCTGGTAGTATCGGCCAAGCCTCTAAAAAGCTTGGCTTTTAGAGACAATCTCTGTATATTGATTGATATATTATCACTCAATGATATGTTAATATGTTAATACTATTTATTAAAACCTTCAGGCCATCACTTCAGAATTAAAGCAGAAGAAAATTAGTCAATATTTACTATTTTTATTCTAGTTTGTTAGATGCATGTAGGATTTATGATTTTACAAATGTAAACATGTGTTGGTCAGTCGTTTGTTAGTGTGGATTCATCCTTTATTTTGTTATATCGTTCTTCTTCTTGTTTCGGTTCATTTCAGCCATTAGTCCTCCTATAACTACGCACATTAGATGTCAAGCAACAAATGAAAGACATCAACTATAAAGAATAGATCTATTATTAAATTTATCATGAGTGGCATTATTTTTTGTTCTATTGCTTATATTATGTTTTTATCTTACTTTTTAATTGCTCAAGGAATCACAAATAGCCAAAATACATTGGGTCAAAGCGAAGAAATGTCTGATACTAAGGCCAAAAACCATGAAATGGGTATGAGTATGGAGGAAGAAAATCCAATTGAAAAACTAATACCTCCAATTACAGAATGGGTGGGCATATTCTCACTCGGTATATTTGCAGGGTTATTTATTCTTAAGACCAATCAGAATGAAAGTATTGTAGACCCGTATCATAAAACTAGAACAAGAACAAGAAACTTAATCATAGTGATAGCAGTACTTTCCATATCTGTAGGTATTATTCATGTGCTTTTGGTTCCAGAACACTCACAGGAATCTTGGATATGGGGTGTGATATTTCTAACTTCAGGTCTAGCGCAAATAGGTTATGGTATAATAGTATCTCTTATAGGCAATGGCTACATTAGAAATGCTCTATACTATATTGGGATTATTGGAAATATCATGCTTGCCGCTACTTTTGTACTGGTCAGGCTTATTTCTCCTCCATTTTCCTCTGAAGGAACACCAATAAACGAGTTGGAGCCAAATGGGATAATAACACTGGTTATCGAAATAGTACTAATAATCTTACTGGGACATCAATTAAAACACAAAGATGATACAAAAGAAAGCATCAAGTGAATTTGACTTGATACTATTCAAAAACATTTACAGGAAGGGCCATAAGAGGGTGAAATTCTGAAAAATCAGTTATTACTGCATAGACAAAGAATGTTCTGTCTCTTTCAACCCAAGCGAGATATGGGGTGAAAAATATAAATAGATAAGGAATTAGAGTGCTGAGGGAAATGTGAACATGGCGGAAAATAGTTCTAATAATCTTTAAATTAAACTATATGTAACTAGTTAGAATATCAAAATATATTAGAAAAAAAGTAGCCTTTGGTTCAATTGGAGGGCTCTGTAAAGTTAACAAAAGCTATAGCTTGCCTTTCATCTTATTCTATCTATGATACATCAAACCCGGTGTAGAACTAAATCTGAAGATATGGTTTATGCTATCCATTTGTATTTTCTTAGCCTTTCTTTAAGAAATACTTCAAAGCATTATCAAGATTCATCAAAAGAAGCCATACTGCAATAAGAGATTGGATTCAAAAATACAAACCAGAGAGACTGTATTATCGAAATATTCGTATTTCAGAATTCATAGTTGATGAAACTTTGATAAGGTTGGTTCAGAGTTAATCTGGTTATGGGTAGCTATTGAACCAGAAAATAGACAAATTTTAGCACTATCTATTTCCAAGGAGAGAAACATGTTTGTTGCGGAGAGATTCTTATCAAGACTCGTTGATGCCCCACGGAAAGCATTCTATATCAACAGATGGAGGTAACTGGTATCCACAGGCTTAGGTTCCACAACGATCACCATATTCATTCCCTTTTGAAAAAAGCATAATCGAAGAACCATGCAATATATCAAAGACAGAACTGAATGTTTTGATGACCATTTTCCTTGCAAAAAAGAATTGTGCACTCCAAACATATTAAACAATGGCTTGATTTGTTTGTATATCAATATAACAGCAATATCAAGTCTTAACTTTACATCCATGAAAATCATCTCGTATGTTGGCTTCCTTTTATGTCCTGTTTAGCCTACAATGTCTATGTTTTTTATTCTAATATCAGCTTTTTCTAAACGCAAAAAAACACCGCTATGAATGACATTGGCAGCAGCAACATTCAGTGTATCCTTATTTAGCTGTGTAAGTATGTTCCTAATTTCCGTAATTTCTGTTGGTATCTTTGCTTGTTCATGTGTTTGTAGAGTTCGTTTTCTAGTCAGCATATACCATATGATTACTAGTAGTTCTTTAGCGGTTGCAACTATAGCTTTACCGTGTCCCTTCCTGTTTTTTATTCGGTTATAGAACATACCAAGTCTAATGTCATACTTTACTGCAACAAGAGCACATTGAACTAGGATCCATCTTAACCACGGTGAACCCTGTTTAGTTATTCTTCCTGTTATTGTCTTTCCAGCCGATTCTCTTGTGGCAGGAGCTAGTCCTGCATAGCTTACCAGTTTCCATGGCGTGGAAAATCGTCTTACATCAACTATTTCTGCGGATATGAGCATGGCAGCAAATGTGTCTATTCCAGTTATACTCATAAGGATCTTTACATCCTTATCATTTCTGCATGCATACTTTGATATCTCTTTTGATACTACATCTATCTGATGATTGATTGTTTGGATAGATTCTATTGATGTGGTTAGAATTATCCCATCTATCGAACTAACCTTTGGAAGTAGTGATTTCAACCACCTTATACCTGCAACACCGAATATATCGGTTAATTCGGTCTTGTAATCATATTTGTCAAGGATTGAATGTACCTTGTTTACCAGTTTTGTTTTGGTTCTTGATAGTGTTATCCTATTTCTTACCAAACTTCTTTTGTCTCTGTCTTCTTGTTTTGGTACATATGATTCGTATATCAAGTCTGTTCGCAATAGATCAGATAATATTCTAGCATCCAGTTTATCAGATTTTATCTTGGCTTCTGCGATTATCTTTGTCTTGTATGGATTGGCAAGTACTGTATCAATTCCATTCTCTTCTAATGTATCATGGATTCTCATCCACATGTTACCTGTAGACTCTAGTACTGCTTGAGTGGCGGTGGTGTAATGAGTCCCATTAGTCTTTACTCTAGAAAGTAGATTGTCTATTCCGATTGCATCATTGCCAAAAAAGAATTCATCCAGTATGTTTCCTTTGTCATCTTTAACGGCTGCTCTACATTTTCTTTTTCCTACATCTATTCCAAGATGGTTCAATTTTTCATTCATCCTCCTCTTTTTCTTTTTGTTGGCTATACAAGCGGCAAACATCCATTCACCCTCTAAGGGGTATTTCGATAGCCGCTCAATCAAGGAATCGGTTCAGTCAGAGCCTCGCTCTCATACGGAGCATGTAAACTTTGAACCTAATAGCCAACATACAATAATGTAGGATACTACCAGATTTTCATATCGTCAGAGCCAATTGGAGGTATTATTCTCTTTATATATCAAATAATTCCAAGACTTCAGCCATCTAATTTTGGTAGAGTATATGCAGACTACGGTGGTATTTTTTTGTAATGGCTATCATTTGGGGTTTGATAATTGATAAAAAGAGACCTGATGGGTATGAGATAATCGGACGAATAATTGTATTAATTGGGGCGTCAATAATTTTCTATATACCTAGTGATTACCAAGGTTGATTCTAATTATTTTTGCACTTTCTAAAATAACTTATGTAACAGAATTGTTATTAAGATGTATAGAAAAATTTCTGATTATATCTCAACATAATAATTGAGCATGGCAATTACGGCGAGTATACGATAGTCCATTATTCATAGCAAGTAGTCATAAGCTGGTCTTTGTTCTCTTTCTAAATGATTTAATATTGTATGATTAGGTTTTTGAATGAATCAGTAATTGTTACTAGAATTGGTAGCTGGCATGGTAGGGACGAGCTTGAAATTTTACTCTAGTTCCAAGCAATTATTGAAATACTATAAATGTCATTGCAATTATTATATCTCCTGAGATCTTTAATTGGATACAACTGTCCTTCAGATATGTGCGAACCGACTTAAATCCTTATATCCGTGCCTAAATAAATTCCGTCCGAATCGGACCTGGAACAATCAGCATCATGGTCTGATTTGCATCCCAGGGGATATCAACAGAATTTGTAGGAATTTAACCGTCAGGAATAGTCAATTATCTAAAAACGCTTTTATTGAATTAATCCATATTTTCTTGCGAAATTATAGTTCTACTTATAAAGGCAATAACATATAATTAACATCCTATTTAATGCACGATCATTAGTAATAAAGTCAAATTAACCGAAGATATATTCAGCAATTTGAGAATAAAAAATAATGATAATCATAACAACAGTACGTTCAAATATACTGAGCTAAAATCTGTTTAGTAGATTACTATTGTGTGTATCGTTATTTGTTTAGTCGTAGTCACGGTTAAACAAATTTAGAAAGGTAATATGATATTAACATCAGAGCCTACGTCCTTCTCATCGTTTACTTCTAGTTCCATCATAGTTGTAGATGACGAAATGGATTTATTTTCTCTATTTAAAATATTCTTGATAGTATTAGTTGTGCCCGATTCATCGGGTCCTATAATGAATACTAGATGTTGAATGGTTTCAAAAATATACGAATCATTCTTGCACATATAATTGGATTCAACAACTACTCTTATCCTATTTATGAAACTTCATGCGATTACACCTTATATTATAATTCATCGAAAAATCGAAAAATCCTAAAACTAAAGTTTCTGAGATTGTTGTCTATTGTATAATACTATATGATTATTCCTTCTTGCCACACTATCATATGATTTCATATTTTAACTTTGAACAATTTATTATTTATTTGAAGATGTAACATCTCTAACCATTTCTCTTTCCAGATAAAAACAAAAGATACTCCAACTCCCAAAAGTATTCCACCGATGACATCCAACGGATAATGGCTACCCACATATACGCGTGATAAACAAACCAAAGCTGCCTCAATTGTTAAAAGTAATGCCACAATTACTTGAATGGATGAACCTCGCATCAATACTAAAGCAACTGCTGCTCCTGAAGAAACTATTAGTGCGTGACCTGATGGGAAAGCGTATTCAGAATCTGCAGCTACCAGAAAGTTTGGTTCAGGGACGATCGGTCTTGGCCTTTCAATAATTTCCTTTGTGATAATTCCAATAGGTATGAGAACGAGCATCGATATAGACATAACAACTGCAGTTTTTTTACCCGTTTTTTTACCAAATAGGAATAAGACGAATATTACTAATATCCAGAACATCTCGCGTCCATACTGGGTCAGATAAATCATGAATTGATTGAGAACTTGAAAATGAGAATTATTTATTCTTAGAAAGAGTCTATTGTCTTGGTTAGTTAATGAATTACTTTTTAAAATGGATTTGGGTGAAACAACCAATGCCAAAATAACGAAAGCAGAGATTAAGATTATTGACTTACCGCATATTTATTGGCTAAAAAGAACTCCTCTTTTGACAATATATTGGATTTCTTTATTAATCAATCATTTCTGAAACCTTTGATCTGAAGGTAGCGGGAAGCCCTCTTCATAATCTAATACCTTATTCAAAGATAGAAATTACCTAAAAAAATGTCAAAACCTTTCTTTTAGATAGTGCAGTTTCAGTGAATATTTATTTGATGAGAAGCTCAAAAATGAGATTAGGTAAATCGTTTGTTTCTGGGTGCTTTTGGGGTGATGCATACTGCTTATGCTAGGTGTTCATCAATTGGATTTGATAATTTCTACATAATACTGGTATTAGTATGGCTACAACAATGGAATTTCATATTTCACATTTTCATCTATCTTGATAGGTAATTGATAGATAACTTGAAGAGTAATATCTTCTAACGTAGTAGATCAAACAATGGAGACATAAAAGGATCAGGTATAAAAATAAAAAATTTAGGTAATATGCAAAGGAATTTATTATATTAAAAAAATAAATTTAGTTTCTACTTTAAACAATTCTATCTTCTGATTATCTCTAAGATTACATTATTATAATCAGTTATAGGTTTACCATCTATAGTAGCATTTACTAATTTATTTTCAAAGTTCAGTCCGCCCCATATATTTAAAAATTCCCCTAATGTATAGTTTCTATTTTTTGTAGATTCTACATGTATTATGCCACTATCATCATGTGTATGGAGAGGAGCCATTCCTGACATTCCCATTTCGGGCATGGCTTGCATACCAAATTTATCCAACGTATGTTCCTTCCACAATAATGGAGATATTCCTATATCCTTGGGAATTACTATTTGCTTTCCATCAACCATCATTGCAATATGTGGATGAATATACATGATGATTGGCTCATTAGTGCTATTATCCGCGAAATGCTGCTTAAAGGAGATTGATCGTTATCTTGCTGTGCCTGAGCAATTGAAATAGTCCCTGAACCTGAACCTAATCCTATACCAAATATAATCAGCATTCCAATTAGAATTTTTCCTTTACTCATGCGAATAAACCCCATCATATATTGATTAATGATAGTCTCGTAACAATTATTCTTAAAATTACTATTTTTTATATCACTAACACTCATAATATTATAAACAAGAAGGATGTCGAGATATAAATAATAGCTACTTTGCATTTGTAAAATATGCATATAAGTCAAAAAATCGTTATTAGAATAAGACTGCGCGATAACACACTATTGTTTAACGATGATAAAAAATGTAGGAAAATATATTTTTTGACAATACCTGTTTAAGTGCAATTAAAAATAATTCAAAATTGAATATATTTATAAAAATAATTATGGGTTGTATTATCCCATGACATCTGTTACACTCTATTACTTGGTAAGAGTACGGAGTGTTGTTACACCAGATGCAGTATAAAAGAGATCAAGAAAAGATAAGAAGATGGTGTATAAGACGTAAACTAGATGGATGGAAAGTAACTGACATCTGTAAACAAGTACACATATCAAGAATGAGTTTTTACAGATACTGGAAGAGGTACAAGAAAAAAGGATTTGATGGATTGAAAGACAAATCCAGGAGACCGCATACAATCCACAAGATAGATAAGAAAATAGAACGAAAAATACTACAGTTAAGAAGCAAGTACAATTATTGTCCCCACAAAATACAGGGAACCCTCGCAAACCAGCATAACATAAAGGTTGGACATATGACAGTATACAGAGTCTTATGCAAAAATGGCTTAAACAATAACCCTATCACAAAACCAAGAAAGAAGAGAAAATACATACTATTTGAGCGTAAATTTCCAAATGAATTGTGGCAAATTGACCTAAAAGTATTAGAAAATGAAGGTAAATGGTTGATATCTATTTTCGATGATCATAGCAGGTATGTATTATCATCCATCAAATGCAAAGAAGGAACATCAGACAAGATCATCTACCTCTTGAAAAGAACGATCGGAAAGTATGGAAAACCATTAGAGATCCTTACAGACCATGGCTCACAATTCTACAACTCTCATTCGACATTGAAATCAGATTTTGATTCTTTCTGCAGAGAACATGGTGTACAGCATATTATGGGTGCTATAGGAAAACCCACTACACTTGGAAAGATAGAGAGATGGCATCGCACCTATGATGTAGAAAGACCCAGATTCAAAAGACATGAACAATTCATTAAATACTATAATTACAAACGAGTACATATGTCATTGAACTACATGACACCGGTACAAGTCTATAATGGGAGTGTAACACATGTGGTGGGATAATACAAAAAATAATTATGGGTATAATATATAATATATAAGTAAGCAGAATGCAAAAACGTCATTATCCTCATACTAATGGGAAAAAAAATCTACTATTAGAATCAGTATATCATTGCCAATAAAATTGTTGAAAGAATTTGATAAGACCATGTCAAATTCTGGCTATATGGATAGATCCAAAGCACTTCAGACCGCAATGT
>JARFXS010000081.1 GCA_029194465.1 Candidatus Nitrosocosmicus sp. | reverse complement strand
TATTCGTCCTTGTCCCCGTTTCTCAAAAAGGAAAATTACTCGTTCTCCCTTTAGAAATTCCCACCATTATGGTAATCCACTTTTTAAAGATAAAACCTTGTCATCAAGTAATATAAAAAGTATAGTGTCTATCCAATCCAATTTGATTGATGCAGATGCAGAATTCAGACTAATTAATCTATATGAAGACGTCTTTTTGGCATACATTCAATAAATGAAACAACGATCCTTCTCTATATTTATTTCGAACTGATGAATATTTGGAAGATGTCCTCTTAAAACTTACTGATACTACTTTTTCATGAAATACCATTTGTCATTATCAAATTATATATACTAAAATATGAATTCACTATGTTATTATCATTGATAACGCCACGATATCTATGCTTAGTAGTGTTTTGACTAAATCGATCTTACAAAAAGTAGGAAAATTGAGTTACTAATACATAATATTTTATTATCGAGGGTAGTCGCATCCATATCAGCTTTCCTTTCTGATAAGTTAAATTTTTAATCTGTTGTTCGTTCTTCCTCGATAATCGAATAAAAATTAGGACAAGATTTTTCTATAATTCTTATTGTTGAATTAGAATCCCGTTTGATAATCCTCATCCTTTACTTTTACTTTATTAAGGCGCTCTATTGTAGTTTTAGTCACTTCTAATCACTATTATTTTTCTTTTTCCTCTTTTTTTTAGCTTGGTTTTAAATATTTTGAGATTATCTGAAATTGCAAAATATACTGCTAGCATTTCCATTCTCTGAACGCCATATCTTTCGTTCTTCTTGTAAGGTTTTAGTGTTCTTATCTTGCTTTTGTTTTGAAAATGGTTATGCCAGGAAATGTATCCCGATGGTGATCCGTCTACATCAATTGCGATATGTATCTTGCGCAATCTAATTTTCTATAATCTATGTCATGATATAACCATTATCTATATAGTTACCATAAAGTGTATAAACTTTATCTCAATCTTCTAGGTGCTTGTTGATTACTATGGTCATAATCTGTTCTAAAATAAGATAACGTTTATACGAATCGATTCTTGTTATGCTTTGTTATCGACGTTGATTAACAATGAACAATGAACAATGAACAATTTTTGACATGTCCAAATCAGGTAGAGATAGTGACCATTCAACGACATTGGAGGAATGGTCACTAAGTGTATTGCAGAAGGAAAAGGTAATTTGTTTATTAATTTATAGACCAACTTAAGACTTGTTATGATTTTCTATATGATTAGTTTCTTAATAGTCAAAAACATTATTGGATGGTCATTTCTTGTTGTTTCCAACGCACGAATTACACGGAGAGGTTCTCTGTAATAAAGATTAGAACAGCCTGTTTTTCATCGAAATTATTTATGGATGTATTAGTGCTATGATGTGGCGTTATTATATCAATAGAAATTTATTATATGATATTTTACAAGTATTTTTTATATGTCATTAAAAATATTTCTATATAGTATATGAATAATATATAGACAATTGATTAATAATTATAAATTATACAAGCTTGTTGAAAAAATTAATCAACTATAGAGGATTAGGCATATCCTTTTGAAAGCGTATCACTATTAGTTCCAGGCCGAGTGGATTCAGTATGCACAAGTTACTATTAATGGGCAGAAAACATTTCCATTTCCTTTAATAGATAAAATTGGAGAGAGACATATAAAAAAGTAAAACTGATGTTAATCTTAATTATGCTTCTATTGGTAGTGGCGGAGGAATTAAACAGTTCACTGAAAACAGTTGACTTTAGTGCTTCTGATGCTCCACTTCAGAAAACCGGAATTCCAAAAAAGAGGAAGCGCATTATATTCCGAAACCTTAGGTTCTGTTGTTCTTGCATATAATGTTCCAGAAGTAACTACACTCTCAATCTTACAGGTCCTGTTATTGCAGACATCTTTTAAAAAATCACTAAATGGGATGATCCAAAGATAAAAGAAATAAATCCAGGTGTAACCTTGCCTTCTGAAAATATAGTCACAGTCCATCGTTCTGATGGTTCTGGTATTTAATTTGTCTTTACTGATTACTTATCAAAGTAAGTCCTGAATGGAATCAAACTATTGGTAAGGGCAAAATCAATGCAATGGCCCAGTGGTATAGGGTGCACCCAGGAAATGAAGGTGTGGCCGCATCATTCAAGGAACACCTATACCCTTGGATATGTCGAATTAGCATATGCTTTAACAACACATGAATATGCGCACAAAATCAAGAAGGTAATTTTGTAACTCCATCAGTTAATTCAACCATGGCAGCAGTAGCCGCAGAAGCATCTACGTTACCTAGTGGTTCAGAATCTTGGTCTAATGTAACAATAACAAATCCACCGGGACTGATTCCTACCCAATCTCTAGTTTCTCATACCTTTTGCTCTATAAAGACTTGGAGTACTAATCCATCAATAGATGAACAAAAAGCAAAGGCAATAGCTGAATTCGTAGAGTGGGCCGTAACACGACGGACAACAGTTCGCAGAGCCATTGGGATACGTTCCATTACCTCAATCTGTCGTTGATATCAATGAAGCAACATTGAAATCATTGACTTTTAATGGAAACCCAATACTCACCAACTAATTTTTTATTTTTCTTCTATATAGAATATATGTTCTATATTGATTATTATATGTAAAATATATTATTGAATACTTTTACTTTATTGATATACTTTGCTTTCTAAAGATTCTAAATATACGCATGCCGAGCTAGTAAAGAAAATTAAATTTACAATCAAAAAATCGTTTTTTGAGATAAATTTTTCAAAGGATTAGTAATTGGGGCATCTGCTTATACTCTTTTTATGGTTGCCCTTGCTTATTTTTGCTTTAAACGAAGGTTCCATACCTATTTTCAAGAAGGCTGCTTTAACTTTGTTATAGGAACTGATTGGAATGCTGTTGAGGGGCGAGAGTCCTTTGGAGCCCTGCCTTACATAATAGGAACACTTGTTAGCTCAACAATTGCAATGGCTATTGCGGTTCCTATCAGCGTTGGAATAGCCATATTTATTACAGAAATGATGAAGAATAAATTTGGAACCATTTTATCATTTGTAGTTGAGCTTTTAGCAGCTGTCCCCAGTATTATTTATGGTTTGTGGGGATTATTTGTTTTCAGATTTTGGATTAGAGACTACGTAGAGGAGCCTCTTCATAACACATTTGGAGGTTTTCCTCTCTTTGCCCAAGCTCCTTTTGGTTTGGATGTTTTTACAGCAGGAATAATTCTTGCGATAATGATTATTCCTATCATTACAGCCGTATCGAGGGAGGTCATTAAGGCTATTCCTCATTCACAGAAAGAAGCCGCATACGCACTTGGTGCAACAAGATGGGAAATGGTCAAAACTGCAATTCTACCCGCTTCAAAAACTGGTTTGATGGGAGCAACATTTTTGGGATTAGGTAGAGCGATTGGAGAAACTATGCTAGTGACACTAGTCATAGGAAATGCAATTGGTTTGGCTGCTATTCCAACATCTTTGTTTTCTCAAAGTCAAACTCTTTCTAGTATTATTGCCAATGAATTTCTTAATGAAGCATCAAACGATCTCCATCTTTAAGCTTTAATTGGTTTGGGGTTAATACTTTTTATAATTACTATTTTTATCAATATTGGTGCTATCTATATAATTTCAAAGGTTTCTAAATCCTATTCTAACTTGAGGGAATAATATGATAAAAGATAACAGAACTAAAGATTACACATCAATCATTCAGGAACGTATTGCCAAAAATACCAAAAAGAAAAGGAGTCTTTAATAGTTTTATGACCGTTTTGCTATTTGTATTTGTAATAATTGCAATCATACCTTTAGCCTCCATTTTATTTGAAGTGGTTAAGAATGGTGTCGGTGCTTTAAGCTTTGAGTTTCTAACCAGTCCTCCGGGTGCATTAGGTTCGGGAGAAGGGGGTATCGGTCCCGCCATCCAGGGAACTTTGATAGCTGTAGGCATTGCCTCTTTAATTGGAGCCCCTGTCGGAGTTCTTGCAGGCGTGTACCTATCCGAGTATTCCAGTTCTAGCAAACATTTTGCATATTTCCTTAGACTTTTTAATGATGTATTGACTGGTATTCCTTCTATCGTAATAGGAATTACAGGATATATAGCTCTTGTATTAACACTTGGCTCATTTTCAATCATAGCCGGGGCATTTGTTTTATCTATAATAATGATTCCTATTGTTGCGAGGGTCTCTGAAGAAACATTGAAACTAGTACCAAACACTCTAAGGGAGGCAGCATATGGTTTGGGCCTTCCAAAGTGGAAGGTGGTATGGCATATTGTGATAAAGGGATCTAAAAGTGGTATATTAACAGGAATTGTACTTGCCATATCTAGAGTCGCTGGTGAAACGGCACCATTAATAATGACTATTTTAGGAACAAGTTTATTTTTCAGCGGGTTGAATTCCCCTGTTGATGCATTACCTTTAAGAATCTGGAGATTGGCCTCGCAACCATATCCAGCAGCTCATGAACAAGGTTGGGGTGCTGCATTGGTGCTTATATTGCTCATATTGGCTATGAGCGTTGCCCTGAGGATGTTTGCACAAAAAAGGAGTATTACCCTATTTAAGGGAACTACGTGATAATTTCTCTACGTTAACTATATAATGCTATATATTTCGTATAGAAAACAAATATTATGATTTTTTGGTTAACAAGGATATCTCGTGGATAATTTGGATAACACTTTAAAGTCTTCTATTAAGGATGAAATTGATGATATTTCAAAGTATAATAAAACCAAGGCTGAACCTGATACCCCCACTACTACTGCCACCGAAGATGGGACTTCGCCTTCTATTAAAGCAAAGACTGAACGCAATCTTGATTCAGAATTCAAAATAGAGAATCCCAAACTATCCGTTCAATCTTTGAAAGCCTGGAGTAATGCTTGATTCCAATTTGAATTCAAAGGATAAATTGATGAATAAAACTATACAGTTCAATCTTTAAAGCAAAACTGAACGCAATTTAGAATTCAAAATAGAGAATAAACTAGCAATTTTGAAAAGCCTGGTTTAGTGGTAACCAGCATGCTATATATTTCGTATAGAAAACAAATATTATGATTTTTTGGTTAACAAGGATATCTCGTGGGTAATTTGGATAACACTTTAAAGTCTTCTATTAAGGATGAAATTGATGATATTTCAGAGTATACTAAAACCAAGGCTGAACCTGATACCATTACTACCACTGGAGATGGGACTTCACATTCTATTAAAGCAGAGACTGAGCGTAGTCTTGATTCAGAATTCAAAATAGAGAATCCCAAACTATCAGTTCAATCTTTGAAAGCCTGGTTTAGTGGTAAACTAGCTTTAAAGGGTATTAACCTAGATGTTAAGGAAAACTGTGTCACCGCATTAATCGGTCCATCGGGATGTGGTAAAACAACCCTGTTAAGATGTATTAATAGGATGCATGATTTAACCCCCAATGCTACTGCTGACGGCAAAATTATTTTGGACAATATAAATATTTATGACAAACAGACAGATCCTGTCCTCATAAAGCGACGAATGGGGATGGTCTTTCAAAAACCAAACAAGAAAAGGTTGACTGTGATAATTGTGACTCATAATATGCAACAAGCAGCCAGAGTTTCTGATTATACTGCATTTATGTATTTAGGAGAGTTAATCGAATTCGGTCCAACCGATCAAATATTTAAGTATCCAAAGAAAGAGTTAACTGAAAGATATATTTCCGGCAAATTCGGATAGGCTTATCTATAAATTTTAAACGTTTTAGTCAAATTGGTACGATTACTTGATTTGGGACTGACTAAGGTTAACAGCATTATTTTTGATATGGCTAGTTTAGCTGAAAATACAGTATCCAAAGCTATTACATCCTATATGGATGATGATACCTCCACAAAAAAACAAATATTTGAGTCGTCTGCAAAATTGCGGTTTCTTCAGGATGAAGTATCGGAATTATGTATCGAATTGATTGCTCGATTCCAGCCAGTGGCAACAGACTTGAGATCCATAAAATCTTGCATGGAGCTATCTTATGTTTTTTCAAGATTTGGTAGATATGCTTATGATATTATTACAGTATTAGAAATTCTAGGACCATTAGAATTGTGCGATAAGTCTACAGTAATGCGCATGTCAAAACTTGTTTTAGAGCTGATGGGTCTTGGGATATCTGCATTACGATTGCGGGATAATTCTATTTTAGCCAAAATTTATGAGATGGAAGAAATGGTTGATGTGTTATATAGAAAAAGCATGCGTGAATCATCTCAAATTGTCATCGCAAACAATTATTCGGATATCCGATGCAATATCTCCACCGCTTTAATTCTAAAGTATTTGGAACGCATTTCTGATCATGCATGCTATATTGCAGATTCAGTTAATTATATCGAAACTGGTATGGCTAGTCCAAGAAGATAGATGTCTTTACTTTTAAGGTGATTTTTTTCTACATATTCCCTTAAAATCTGTATTCCTTGGTCCCTCCTATTCTTAAAAATTTGTTTCCTGGTTTGTAGGTCTTTCATGTTTATTCTTATGATTTCTAACTTATCAAAAAGTAATTCCTCTTCGTCAGTTTTGGCGTTAATACGTATCTTGCTCGATTGGATTCTATAATCTCATCGTTTTGACTAGCTCCTTTCTCACTAGTAGATCAATATTTGTTATTCATTCAAACCTTTTTCTATATATCAATGCAATCACAGAGGTACCCACAAATGTTGCGGTCCAATATAACCATAGATCAGTCCATACTCCAGATAATAAAGCGGGAGCCAATGAACGCGCTGGATTCATTGAAGCTCCAGATATAAAAGCCAAAAATAAGATGTCTAATCCAACAATACCTCCAATACCGATACCTCCAAATCCTTTGAGACCTTTAGTGAATACAACTGTCAATATTACCGCCATTAAAAGGGCTGATGCTAAAACTTCTACTCCAAAAATTAAAGGTAAAGGATAAAAATAGTTAGGAGCGTTAGCTCCTAGATTCGCCTCTTTGCCTATCACCATACCTACAAAAAGACTTGCTAGAAAAGCACCGGCAATCTCTGCTAAAAGGTATAAAACTAATAGTTTTTTTGTAATGTGTTTTGTTATCAAGAATCCAACTGAAACAGCAGGATTAAAATGAGCCATAGAAATTTTACCAAATAGATAAACACCTATTGCAACGCCTACAAATGGAGCAAATGCAATAATCGGCAACCCCAAAACTCCGTTTAACTTTGCATCAATGACTACTGCACCTGTAGCCAAAACAACAACGATAAAAGTTCCTATAAGTTCTGCAATAAACTTTTTTTGATTAGCAGTTAGTCTCTCAACTGCCGATTCAGAAGTAGATTCCTTTGTCATTATTATTTTCTATTTAGATAAATATTGTTTCAGCTGAATTGAAAGAAAATTTGATATCTTAAAATGGAATTTTATTGTCTCGAGTAGAATTAATTATTTCCAAAACTCTTTTTTCAATTTCGTCTCTTATTTGTCTCACTTTTTCTATTGGTTTATCTTTTGGATCTTCAATACCCCAGTCTATAACTTTTGGTACAAATAAAGTAGGACAGAATTTATCGCCCATACAACCCATATTGATTATCGTGGTTGCATTTCGCATCATGTCTTCATTCAAATCTTTGGGTTTTTGATTGTGGATGTCAATCTCCACTTCTTTCATAACTTCTACAGCAATCGGATTGACTTGTGAAGTTGGAACTGTACCCGCACTAATAGCCTCATAACCTTTCGGGGCATACTTTTTGAAGAAACCTTCTGCCATTTGACTTCTTCCTGCATTTTCAACACAAACAAAGAGAACAGTTTTTGTTGCATTATCGTGATCTCGTTTACCGAATGAAAATTTCATCTAGATCACGCATTATCCTATTCTTTAATAGCTTTGATAGAAACACTAGTAATTTGTGTTTTTTCTTGGCTTATCTTGTCCTCATCTAGTTCCATATACAGTTTCTCATCAAGTATCTCAATACTCGAAAATCCAGATTTTTCAATACTATCTAGGTAATTTTGTTTTGTTAGTGCACCATCTATACAACTGCACCAGTTTTCTGCATTGATAGAACCCGAATCTATTTCTCTAGATGTGACTAAATCTGATATAATCATTTTTCCTTCTCCTTTTGGTTTAAGTATTCGGTAAATTTCTCTAAAGGTATCTTCTTTGTTTGTTGTCAGATTAATAACGCAGTTACTTATAACTAGATCCACAGAATTATCTTCAACAGGTATCCTTTGCTCGATATCTCCCTCTCTAAACTCGACATTTGTATATCCATGTTTTTTAGCGTTTCTTCTTGCTTTTTTGAGCATATTTTCTGTCATATCGATTCCAATGACCTTTCCGCTTTCTTTCACCAAGTTGGCTGCAAGAAATACGTCGATGCCTGCTCCTGAACCTAAGTCGACTACAGAATCGCCTTCATTAATATCTGCAAACCTAGTGGGATTTCCGCATCCTAATCCCAACACCGATGATTCCGGAATTAACTTCAAATTATCAGAATCATATCCAACAGCCTTAGATGATTCAAATGGTGAAATGAGAACCTCGGGTGATGTACCGCCACAACAATCACTAGAGGGCATACAACATGAATTGGAATTGCCATCAATGGCAATTTTTCCATATTGTTCTTTAATTTTATCCTTTAAATGTAATTGTTTATTCATAGATATAGATTTACTAAGGAAACTATTTAAATTGGTAAGAGTGAAAGGGTAAAGTAAGTGAAGTCAGGGAAACTAATAGGCGATAGTCATCAAAATAAAAGAAAAATTTCTGCGAAATTATCCATACTCGATGATAATAGTTCTTGTAATTTTTATGGATACGATGTTGAAAGTTTAATGAAAGAAACATCTGAATTAAGAAAGATAATTACCAAGAGAGGAACGCTGGAAATATTGATTCCCCTATGCTGTTCTACTGACCCAGTCAGGTACTTAACATTTAGAAAGTCAATGAAAGGTTTTAGCAGTAAGACTCTCACAATCCGATTAAGGGAGTTAGAAAAAAGCGGTATCTTAAACAGGCAATCTTTTAATGAAATCCCTCCCAGGGTTGAATATCGATTAACCCCGAAAGGTCAAGAACTTGTAGAATCGATTATCAACCTGCTTCAATGGATGAGAAAGTGGTCTGCAAATAATGAATTAAAATAAATTATTACGGGAATGATATTATGTTTAGTTTGGAATGTTTTAAGACCAGTGATTCAATTTTCAATGTATAGGAATTACTTGCAGGATTTGCAATCACAAAAATACCCATTCATAGCATATGCTTCAGCTTGTATTATTTTTGTGTTACTATTGATGTTAAACCTCTGTTCGCCTTTTCATGAGGCTTTCGCTGCACCGCCTGCGTTTGATCAAGTCTTGATTCATGATAACAAATCCAGCAATCAGAAAAACGA
>JARFXS010000080.1 GCA_029194465.1 Candidatus Nitrosocosmicus sp. | reverse complement strand
GTTTAGACGTATGTGTAGCAACAACGGAACGATCAGATGAACAGGATTTCATGCAAAAACTTGTCAAGAGGCTTAGTATAGAAATAGAAGCCCCCTTGGTAATTGATTCAACAGATTCAAAGGTTATTGCTACTGCTCTTAAGCAGATTCCTGGCGTACCAATAATTAATTCTATCAATCTAGAAGGCGATGGGAGCAGGTTTGATGACATTACTCCTTTGATGAGGAAATATGGAGCGCCCGCGGTTTCTATGTGCATAGGCCCAAAGGGGATGGCAAAAACTAGCCATGAAAAATTAGAAGTCGCTGGAATTTTATATGACAAGGCAATTGAATTGGGTTTAAAACCATGGCAGCTAATTTTTGATGTATTAACCTTCACATTGGCAACAGGTGAGGAAGAATACATTGAATCTGCTGCCCATACATTAGACGGAATCAAGATCGTAAAGGAAAAATATCCAAAGTCTTTGACCACGCTGGGATTAAGTAATGTTAGTTTTGGATTGCCCCCTTTGGCTAGGAAATATCTCAACTCAATTTTCTTGTATCATGCAGTAAAAAGTGGGCTTGATACCGTAATTATTAATCCCAAAGATATCATTCCGTATCCTCAAATCAATTCGAATGAGAAAGGAATATGCGAAGACCTTATTTTTAATAATAAGAATAATGCATTATCTGAATTGATATCTTACTTTAGTTCCAATAATACTGTTAATGGGACCGGAACAACAGCATCTACAGGTACTCAAAAACAGAACAATTTGATGGAAATGGATGCAAGTTGGGATGCAAGTAAAAAATGTTACTTTAGAATAGTTAATAGATTAAAAGACGGAATTGAAAACGATGTAGTCTTATCTATATCGGAGAGAATTCCATCCAAAGGATTATTCTAATTTATTGAATTATGAGAATGATACAAAGAGAAAACGCCAAGCAAATAAAGAAATTATAATGATATGCAAAGAACTCGAATCTTGTTTTCGACTTTCCCAAAAGAAAAGAACAGGAGATAGTCTCTGAGTTGTTTATACGTGCCAGGTTCTAAAGTCCGCCGAATGCATGAAGGCTGCTGTTTTGATTTAGAGAAATACCCCTATAAAACAAGAAGGAATCAGCAATGAAAAATCGTCCTATACGTATGATGGCTGATGACATGATATAGGAAAAAATTTGGTAAAGACAATATTGGTTAACAATGGATATGAAGTTTTTTGATTTGTGAACAAGTTCCTATTCCTAGAATAGTTAACAAGATTAAGAAGTAAACGCAGATGCTGGGGATTATCTGCATTATTGGTTTCAACATCAAACAAATGCAGCTTTTTTCAGAATTTTGAGAGAACAAGATTGATATACCAGTCTTGTAAATGGTGGTGCTGCAATTAATAGCGATTATATTAATAGGAGGTGCGGGGACGGCAATATTTACAGCCTCTGAATATTCTATTGTAAGACTGCCTTTAAAGGGCTTAAAGTTATGAACAATCTCATGAGCGGGAGTATGAAGCATATACATGAATAAATGTTGAAAATTATCAATTGTTGGAAAAGAAAGAAATATAATGAGGCTTCAATGCGCAAGATCTTTATAATATTTAAATAGTGTTAAACCGGTAAAAGACAAACCTGTTCCCCCAGATATAATTTTGTAACCAGATTCTGAAAATAGATCTTCCGCTCAAAGAAATATAAAAATATTTGAACAAGAAATCCCTTTTTTGTCTTGTCATGGGATTAAGGGGGAAGAAATCTAGCGAACTAAAAGAGGAGTATGAGGAGCTACTTAAAGAGTAGACAAAGCTGTAGAGGAGAAGTTGTTTGATCCCCATGCAGTTTACTCTACTTTCGATGCAGAAAGAAAAATACAGTCTCAGTGAAAATATCAGAACGATAACCAGATTGGATTCAGAACTGACCTTTTGAATTCCCAAGGTTCAGCACCTCACACACCTCTGTTTTTTGGTGATTATTTTGATAAGAGTCAGACGATGTGGTTAATTTGCTCAAAAAATAATGGAAATAAAGTTACTGAGAAAATTGATGAATGGAACAAGCAAGGCCGTTATACTGATGCCTTACTACCTTCATGGGTTACAGAAACGACTGAAGCGTTGGCAGATTGCAAATTATGCAATCAAAAAGAGCCTATGTTAAAGATAGGTGGTTTATGATACAGTTGGGGTTACCCAGTTTGTCCGATATAACCCAACATTTCATGGTAGAAATTCAGTTAAACCTCAATATGTAATGACTAATTGAAAGCGTGGACAAATTGATTCCGAATTCTCCATCACTGCGATAGTTGGGACATAACCCAGTTGCCCAAATACTTTACTTATAGCTGATTTTTAATTTCCATTAACTTTATTATATTACAATGGTTTTTGCTTTAACGGGAAAGGTAGAGAAGGAATTATTTCGTGCCGTTTGTTTAAGAGTCTGCAGATAGATTGATGTTGAGTTCGGCAAAGGCAAAAATGTCAAGATTTAGATTTTGATAATTCAAAAGTGTATATTTATGAAATCACTACAAAGATTGGAAAAATCGTCCGTGAGGACAGAGAAAATGAAAGATTGAGATGGAATTAGAAAAAATTATATAAATTAGTTTAGAATAACTTTTGACAATCTTCTCTTTCTTTTTCTTATCTTTGCATTTTATAAGAATCCTATATAACCGATTCTAGGAAATGCATATGAAAAAGTTAATAAATGTTTCATTTCAACTAAACTATCGACGAGCTGATTTAATGCTTTACTATAATCCTTCACTAAATTCATTAATGAAAAGGAATTGGATCATAAAAGATGGTTTGTTAGGGTATTACTTATCATCCGTTCTGGTAATTTTGAGCCACTAAGGTATTTGACCACATACGTGATTGATTCTAGAATCTACAGCATTTTGACTTCCTTTATATTATTTAACATCTCAATAATTTTCATTTTCGATATAAAGACCTACCTAAAAATTATGAAAAGGTAATTCCTGAGCATGAAACCGCTGGTATCTATTGCTATCCCGTAAAAAATGAGGAAGCCGATTAATAGCATACTGCATACAGTCATGCATAGATCAAAACCTATCAAAATAAGGAAATAATCGTAATAGACGATAAGTTATAGACAAAAGCAGGCGAGATTCTCGACAGTATTAAAGACAAAAACAAAACAGCTAACTCTGAGAATAGGCACCTTAAAGAAAGCCTTGAAAGAAAAAGGCACTGAGGTATTAGTGGTGATTGCACGCGGAGAGATTTACGCTTTCATGGATAGCGATTGCGATATGGCTATCGATGCAACCGAAAAGTCATATAAATTTTACCAGATAAACAGGTGGGGAGCCTTACTGGCCATGGATTTGTTAAAAACAGACACGCGAGGATTTCGCGACCACTTCCTTTAAAAATGCAAGACGTCTACGCCGATGGAGCCAGGCACAAAAGGATGGAAACCGTATATTCGTCTGTTAGTTGCTGTGCAGGTTCACTTAGTTTCATAGGGGTTGTTATCCAAGACTTTATACCTCTATGGGCACGAGACAGATTTTTAGATGAATTTAAGTTTGCAACTGATAGGAGAAATGACGGCTTGTGTATTGTCGACTCGTCCTCCAAAGATTTTCGAATTCGTCTGTCAGCCAGCATTATGCCGCAGTTCCAATCAATAACGAAGTAGTGCCAAAAGGTCAATGTCAGAAAGTATGCTAGAAAAATGAGAATGACGAGATCAATCAATCAAGAGATTCATGGATATTGAAAGTATTGTATTCTCAAAGGATAAGAGTAAACATTGGAGTTCCACTCTATTTGAGATTCATTGATAAAACAACAGGTAAGATGGAGAAAAGTTTTATCAGAAGTTTATTTGCTGCTGAGGATTTTCTGGAAGAGGCCGTTTTATGTTGCACTTTTATACTATCTTCAAACCTAATGAAGTTTATCAGGCCTTATATTGTACATGACCGTAATTTAAGTCTTTGCTGGAGACTATATTACACCAATTGTTTGGTTGCAGAGGTATTATTTACCGAATGATATATGGAGTTGATTTCAGGCTGAGAAATCCAGGTGATAAGAATTGGGTTTATAGGCCTTTTTTCAGCTTTTATCGACCTATGTTTACACGTGGTTGTTAATTTACGCTGCGATTACCATAAAGAAAACCGGTTGGAGATGAGCCTTGCGAATTAATATTTTTAGAATAACTAATCAAGCGACCAAGTTTGAAATCAAAATTTGAATTTAAATATGCGGACGTAGTTATTGTGGCTCTAGCCATGACTATAGGTTTTTGTGTTATACTAATGAATTTGACAGGTTTATGGCCTTGCCAGATATTAAAGCCACTGGCAATACTTTCAAATTGATACACCACAAAATTCAACAGATCAGTAGACAAAATCATATTTATTATGCATAACTCGCTTGTAGGTCTTTTCCACGTAGTTAACTATGTCTTTATAAAGCATATCCGAAACAATTTCATTAATCATATTTATCTTTAATTATATCCGACAAGGATTACTTGCTAGGAGGTCTTTTCCACTGTAGTTAATTTTGTTTCGTTCATCCAAAACAATTTCTTCAAAGTATCGTAATACTGTAATTTCAGAAATCTTAGGCGGTTCTATTTTTTCCCTTCGACCAAATCCACGACCATTTTAGGGAAGTTGGCACCAGCCAAGGTTGTGAAAATAAAGCCGCCACCTAGACGAGGATTAATTTCACCAATTTAAATTGATCTAACTTGTCTTTTTCATCTGAATGCATGAAGGTCCAATTATTTTAAGTTTTTTCACTATCTTCATGGATTCCTCAATCAATTCTTTATCCAGAATAATCTTGCCATTAGTAGAAATACCACTTTTTGTTTGCAATCTTACACGTGGAACTGAAATTATTGGATTACCTTCCAAATCACTCATCACATCAATTGTATATTCATCTCAGGTAAGAATTCCTGATATATCATATTGGAAACTTGAGCAAATGTATCTCTTTTCTTGCTCGTCGTTTACCTGAATTACATCCTGCCCTTCCCATAGCGCGGTTTTGCAATAATGGATAAGTATCAATTTCATCTGGGATTAAAGTCGAAGTGGCTTGAAAAATCTTGTTTAAGTGGTTAAATGTATAAATCTTGTCTACAAATTTCCAAGATTTTTCATCACTCACTAGGATTACCCCATGTTTTTTCAATTTAGATTTGAATTCACTAAATGGAAAAATATCGTAACCTGATGAAGGCATTAAAATCTCTATGTTATATTTGTCGATTATGTTAAGCAATGCTTCCAAATAGTCATCTGCTTCGGCCTCAGGGATTACCTCATAGTAGTCAGATAAATAAAATCCTGCAGATAAACTGTTAGAATCCATAGATAATATCTTGCCCTAAAATCTGATAATCTCACGATTTTATTGTATTTATTCAAGCAGGTGCAGAGACACCGGAATCAATACTGTGGATATTTTTCAAATCGGCATCCGTTTTGTACATTTTTAAATTTGTTAATGATATAAACATTTTTGAACGTTTTAATTAAAAAAATTATAACATATTTGCATAACTTTTCAGGTAATTATGATGTTAAATAAGAAAGAAGATTTGCATATTCATTGTAACTATAATGCACCATTCCTCAATAGATTTGACGATACCCAATATCATAAATAAAATCAGAATCCATAGGCTTAAGAAGATAGCCATTACAGAGCATATACGAAAAATTCTGAATGACCAAAAAATATATTGATGAGTTTAGATTCCTACATCCCTAAGATCAAAGTCAAGATCCTTAAGGATTTGAGGCCAAAATATTAGTGGATGGAGAAATTGATTGCCCAAGTGAGTATCTAAACAAAGATTACTTTATTATCGCTAGTTTTCACACAAGATACAACAAGGAAATATGGTATGAGGGATTAACTAAAGCAATCAAGAATCCGAATGTTGATGTAATTGGGCATTTAGCTCCCGAGATTAATTTTAAAGTAAATAGTAGAGAAATAAAAAATTTAGCAGATCTGATCGTTGCTAATGGAAAAAAAATAGAAATAAACTCAAAATATGTCCGGCCACCCAAGGAATTTTTAGAAATTTTTAAAGAATGTGGTGTAGAATTCCATCTTGGCAGCGACGCGCATGCTATTAATGATATAGGGGATTTTAATAGAATAAAGGATTTGATAAATCTTATAGAAGAGAAATAAGATATAGTTAAAAAGAAACTTAAATAGATAATAGTGATTAAAAGGTTTGGGAAGTAATACGGTAGCCACTATTGACGGTGACAGTAAATTAAGTGCAATATTCTCCAGATATCTGAACTCTTCTGATTCAGATATTAGCAGATTTGTACAATCCATTCCGTCAAAGTTTGATGAAGCTGTTGATATTTTGACCAAGAGTCCTTTACCTGAGACAGATGAATTTATTGGCTCGAACCGAGAACTTCTTAAAAGGGTTGTAACAAATTTTCATACAAAGGCTAAAACCTTAAATGAAAATACAAGGAACCAGATTGATTCTTTATCCAATGAAAGATCTAAAATTATCGTTGGAATTCATCAACCCAATTTGTTCGCATTTAGTGGGGTTTTTAAAAAAATAGTATTATTGGAGACATTGGCAAATCACTCCAAAAGGAACAACGATACTATCGTTCCTCTATTTTTAATAGTTGATCACGATTTTATGGATGATAAATGGATGCATGTGGCCAAACTACCTAGTATAAGAAATACCACTGGAGTACTAGATCTAAGATATCCGATCAATGATTCAAAAAGATGGAAAATCTCTAGCATGACTGAGGCCCCAACTCGCTCCCTGGTAAATTATTGGGAAAATCAAATATACAATTGGATAAAAAATAACAAGGCTTTATCAAAGTCTGAAGTTAAATCTCTGTATGATAGATTCAAAGGATTCTGGACTATAGTTGAAGAGGCGTTTTTATCATCTGATAACTACTCCGAATTCAACTCAATTATCATGTCAAAGATTGTTAACAATTTTTGGAATTATAAAACATTATTTGTAAATTTGTCAGCTCTGTCCCAAGTATTTCAAAGGGGATATAACTTTCTTTTATCTGAGAATGAAAGATATCTAAATTCCTTAGAGAAATCAGAATCCTATTTCAGAGAACATGGAATATATACCGGAGTGAGCGCAAACCTAAATAAACATTCTCCATTGTGGTTACACTGTGATTGCGGCAGCAAGGCTTCCTCTAAAATAAGCAGGAAAGATAATGGAGAAATTTTGTTAATCGGCAAATGCATATCTTGCAAGAAAAATTTGTCGTTATCAATCGGTAAGAATGGAAAGATATCAATACCCGAGAATAAGATTGAAATGGTTTCGCCACGAGCAATCCCTATTTTACTTCTCCTATCAAGAGAATTGGCAATGTCTGGATATATTTCAGGTACAGGGGGAAGTTTAGGATATACAATAGTAGGAAAGAAAGTTTTTGATGAATTGCAAATAAAATTACCCCCTATGATTCTCTGGGCAGGTACCGATGTTTTTACAGGAATTGCCCAAAGAGAAGCTTCAAGATATTTAGAGGAAAATGCTATATCCAATATGACAGAGTTCTTTATTCAAATCAATCAAAAGAATGATGAATTGAGGAAAAAAATTGAACCCCTAATATTAAAGCGAAATGAAATTTATAAGAATAAAGATCAATTACAAGGTTTGTTAAGCGATTTATTCTACTATAAACAGGAACAAAGAAAAATTAAAGATACCATAAAGAACGTCCAAAAATCTAAAAATGCATTGAAACTAAGATCTTGTATTATCGATTATGCTGTTAACATGGGGATTGAATGTGTAGAGCATGAATGGTCTCACAAATTAGTTGAAAATAATGATTTGACCAAACCTGTGGTACTAAACTGAGTAATCGTCTGAAAATTATAGTTCAATGAAAAGCATTAACGTTGTCGTAACCTCAGCCGGTGGAATTGTAGCACAGGGCATAATCAAGTCACTAAAATATCACAATAAATATTCAAGGCATAAGAGTCATGAATACAAAATCTTTGCCACAGATATAAGCTATGAGGCAGCCGGCTTATATAGGGCTCATAAATTCGCACTTATCCCAAAGCCAACGGCTAAAGAGTATCTTAATTCAGTTGTACAAGTCTGTAACAGAAATAATATTCAAGTTCTGTTTATAGGGTCAGATGTCGAACTTCCTATATTATGTAAAAATAAAGATTTCATAGAAGATAAAACCGGCGCAATTGTCATAACGAGCCAGCCTCACATAGTAGAAATGTGCAGGGATAAATACAAGACAAACGAATTTTTACAAGAAAATAAGCTGAATTCCATTCCAACCTGCTTATACCATGATATAGACGGCTTTTTGAAGGATTATAAATTTCCACTTGTAGTAAAACCACGTGAAGGTTTTGGCTCAAAGCTATTTCAGATTGTAAATTCTATCGAAGAGTTAGACTTTGCCAGTAAGGCAATAACACAGACAGGTTGGAAACCCATGATCCAAAAATATCTTAAAGGTGATGCTAACGAGTACACAACCGGGTTGACTTTAGGTAAGGACAAGGATCAGATTATGTCAACCATAACGCTCAAGAAAATACTAAAACACGGTCAGACCTATAAGGCATTTATAGACAAATATCCCAAAGTTACAAAAGTGTGTAATCAAATAGCCAAGAAATTAAGAACCTTTGGCCCCCTGAATATTCAATCTCGAATAGATGTAGACGACAATCAGGTTAAAATCATAGAAATAAACCCTCGGTTTTCAGCCTCTGGTCCTATGAGAACAGTAGCAGGGGTGAATGAGCCTGACATAATGGTCAGGAACGTTTTGTTTAACGAAGATGTAAAAATTCATGATCATAAATCACTAGTTTGTTTCAGATATTGGAACGAAACTTACATCGATAAGGAAAAATATGAAAAAGTAATGATCCAAAAAGGATCTATCAAGACTCTAAACTCTTCAATTATAGACTACTTCTAATTGTAAATCAAGAATTAAAAAGGCTAAAGTTTAAAAAAATTACCACTTTGAAATTCGGATTATCAAATGCCTCAGCGTATTTGCAATTCAATTGGTATCCCCTAAATGCAGCTCGACCTTCTATTGCGCCAATCCAAATCGGCCCACATCTTAGTTGTTGAGATTCAAAACACTCTAAAGCTGATTTTTTAGGTTCCATATAGTTTGATATATCTATGAATAACTGTGGTCTAAACGCTTGTTCTGTTATGCCACCTGGAATAGTTGTTTCATACATATACAAGTCGGTAGTATCTCTGCTTCCTGAAATTACAGATTTGGTAAGTGCTTGGTGGTCTTGGTGTGAGTCTCCAATCCATTGAGTAAAGACTGCTACAGGTTTATAATCAACCATGTATTTGTCCATTAATCCAATCAGTTTTCTGCTATGTGTCATCTCTTCAGGGGGAAGGTCAAGAAAGTCTGGTTCTGGACATCCCATAACCTTTGATGACCTTACTGCTTCCATTCTCCTCTCATCCTTTTTATCACTCTGGGTAAAATTAGGTAAAGTGGCAATTACTAATTTCACGTTATAACCGAGTCTAGATAGTTTTGCTATGGTTCCTCCCATACCTATTTCCAAATCATCAGGATGAGCACCGAAAACTAGGATATTTTCACTTTTGACAGCATTAGACATTAGTTAATTCATCTTAGGGCTTTTATGATTTCACAATCTTTTTCTTCACAGGATTTATTAAGTTCCTTTGCATTTTGGAAATATTCTCTATAGTCCTCATCAATCTCCATGGCTGCTTGAAGTATCTTGCTTCTTATTGTGTTAGATGAATTGATAAACATCCTTGTATCTTTGGGAAGACAGTGACCTCCTATTCCATCTCTTGGTTCTAGTACTTCTACATTCCATTTTGTATTGAGTGATTCACGT
>JARFXS010000079.1 GCA_029194465.1 Candidatus Nitrosocosmicus sp. | reverse complement strand
GATATGATAAGGGGAACTGATATTGTGTTTGAAAAAGCAACAGAAAATCTTTACAGGATTTGACTTGATTATTGATTCCACCGGATTTCACAGACACTATTTACCCAAGTTAAGCGATGAATTATGGATACCATGTATTCGGTATAAAGTAAAGTATGATCCAAATGCCCATTTGATGATTTTTTACTTAAAGGCTTTTTCCATTGTTATCAGGTTACTTTTAGTAAAACTTTCACTCGGCAATGGATACGTTACATATAGGATCGGGAGACTTTAGAAGAAAACAAACTCATGTTTTTATGGACTCTTTTGCGAAAAAATACCCATGCAATGTAATCAAAAAAGTGGTGAACCTGTTAAGATAACACCTCCACTCAAAGTGCCTTCCATTTGGATGACGGAAACAAGACGATTGAGTGGGTGAATCTATAGGAACGGTATATGCTCTGTTGGGTGAGGGTATCATACCATCTACAATTTGTGCTCAACTCTTTGTTGATAACCTATACGACAAAGAGAAATAATTTTCACATGTGTTGTCAACATTTAAAATTTATACAAATGTATATAACTTTATCAAAAAACGAATTTCTCAAAATTTCAACATTATAAAGGATTTTGTTGAACTTCTCAAAATTTACAAATATATGAAAAAGAGTGAGGATAGGTTTGGAATGGAAATTAATATGTTAAACCTCTTTAAACTTACAAAAATCTAGAAGGATACCTCTTTTTCATCTATACCTACTACTGCCAAAGGTTCCAGAAATCCAAAAACCATCCTTTATGATTTCATCTTGTGTTGCAACGAGATCAGAGTAACTACCAAAATTCCAAATAATGCAATTCCGGTGGAAAGATGACTTGCAACAACTATAGGCTGCAATTTAGTTGCGATTACTGCCCAACCGAGAATTATTTGTGAAACAAGCAGAGTAGATGCTATCGAAAGTTTTATGCTAAAATTCCTGTTTCTGAGCTTTATCACTGAAAACGCAGTAAATGAAAATAATGATATGGCCAGAATTAGTCCTAAGAATCGATGAAAGTGCTCATAAAAGTATTCTTTTGGTGGAAAGCCAAAGCCATTAGGACATAAAGGCCATGTCTTACAAGAATATCCTTGATGAATTGACGAAAGATAGACTCCTACAATCATTATAGAAAATGTTAAACTCAGAATCATAAAAGTAATTATAAACAGTGATTTGCTTGGAAAGCCATCCTGGCCTATGCTCTTCAAATTAAATAAATATTCATTTTTCTATCGTATTTTTAAATGTTTATAGCAAGTTTAAAATTTATTAAAGAGTTCCTAAATTCAAACTAATGATCTCAAAACTATGAAGCCTATGAAAATTACTTGTCGTTTTATTATCATTATCTTCTCATCGTCTTTCCTAATTCTTTCTTTCATATTGTGTGACTACCAATCAAGTGAATCTATCAAAGTCCAATCATCTAACGAAACCATTTATAGTAAAGGTCGAACTCAAAGCTATCCACAAAGTAATAGTTTACCCCTCGCGATCCAAAATAATAAGTCAGATATTTTGATTTTTTCAAATCCTTTTTATTTATCAAATGCTACTATAATGTTAGCTAAAGTCCCAATAGAGAAATCAAGCTCAATAAATAGAGAAGTCCAATTTTATGTTGAAAGAGGCATAATTAATTCTACTTTGGTAACGTACAATGTGGGATATTATGTCGAAGATTCCCCCATAGATGGGTCTAAGCCTGAATTAAAGGCTCTAAGCACCGATCCCAAAATCAAAAAAAGCCCGAATTACGCTAAAGGCTCTGGCATTTTTTTGACAGAGAATGGAGGTATTATTGAATGGGATGCATTCGACCAAATTATCGATAAATCAAATGATTCGATTCACTACACAGGAATGATATTTTTCTCTCCTGTTGTAGCTGACAAGAAAGATGAATTATCCTTACTAAAAAACCGAGTGGGAATATACGAATTTTCTATTGAGGCTGACGACAGTACCAAATCTCCTTCTCCGTCAGATCTTTCCACTTCATCTTCATCTGTTACTACTGCTACTCCTGCTACTCCCACAACCCATAGAACAATCTGGCTATGGCCCAATACTCACTAAATTGAATATAGACTTGAGTATAGAAACAAGATTTAATGTTCAAATAAAGGATAAATATAAATGATAATTAAGAAGAGAAAAAAGAAAAGAAAATCAAATATTAAACAATCGAAGAAATTAAATGACAAGCCTGCTATCTCCTTAATCTCGTTACCTCTCACAGATCGTGTATTGCATGATAGTAAAGAGAAGAATGTTTCCCCAGCTGTTTCTTATAGAGAAGAATCCAAAAGAATCCTGAAATTAATTGTCTACATAAATGAGTTTGATAGGTTAGACGAGGAAGGAAAACAAATATGTAGAAATAACAACTGTGAAAATTTTGTTTGTAAACCGTTTAGAAAATATTGTTCGAGAAAGTGCAGCGCGGAATTTACAAGATGGTACAATAAGAATTTTTATTGGCGTAATATTCGCAATAGTATTTTAAAAAGGGACAATTATACTTGCCAGATTTGTGGATTAAAATTAAACAAAAAGAAAAGACACAATAAGAAAATTGAGAATTGGCTTGAGTGTGATCATATCATACCTAAATCTTACTACACTTTTTTAGGATATAGTTTTGATACTTTAGAAAATAAGGTTAAGACAGTATTGGAATTTTTACACAATGATAAAAATTTAAGGACTTTATGCTATAAATGTCATAAGGGAGTAACATTAAATAATTTTAAGGCAAAGGCATTACTTATTAACATAAACGATGATAATTGATAGAACATTATGAGGGAGATAATTATAGTATAGTAGATCTAGCTACCTTTACTAAATCTAAAGGGGAGAACAATGTTTAAAATAATACCAACAAAGAATAATGACCTAACTATGCGGAACTGGAAATAGGGAGTATAGCATATCCCTTACAACTAGATCTATATGATCTATATTGTATATCACCAAAATTAGATATTATATTCGATTTTAACCGAATAATCATATAAAGAAATTTATAGTATATATCATTAATAGGTTTAACAAATTTGAATAACATCTTGGCAGACCAGACTCTTGGGTTAAAAAAAAGAATTCAAGATGACCTTCGGCGTCTGGACGAAATCTACAGGGTCGGCGTTGAAATTGAAATTTGTTTACTTGATGACAAGTCCCTTCCCGTAAACGCACATACTTTGATAAAAGAATTGAGTACAAAGTATGATGTAGATCATGAATATGGAAAGTGCCAATTTGAAGTCAAAACTGACCCAATTTCTATGCACGGTTTGTCGAATGTGAATGTTTTTTTTGAAGAATTTATAGACTATCTGAGTGTCGCAATTAAGAAAGTCTACAAAAATAGAAATGTAATTCCCGTTTTTCTTGGAGGAAATCCTTCGCCTGATATATTCAAAAAGAAGCTAATAACGAGAAAAGAGCGCTATCTTAATATCTATGAATCGCAAAAGAAGTTTCCAAAAATCGAAATTGATGGTCAACAATTCAAGCCATGTGACATTGCCACCGCCATTCAGGGGTTTCATCTTCATTTACAAGGTCTAAATCCTGTCTACACTACATACATGTTTAATTATATTTTGAATTTGTTACCTTCAGCAATATTACTAGGTTCAAATAGTAGGTTATTTGCAGGCAAACTATTTTCACTTTATGAACCACGAGTCTATTTATATGATCATTCAGAACAACAAAATTCTGGATTTCCGGCCATTACAAAATATTTAGATCGGATAGAGGATTATGTAGACTATATTGCATCAAGACCAGGTCCTGACAGTACTAATGATTATTTTGGGCTTGAAAAAGACAGACATGATGATCTGAGGATAAGGTTGAATTCACCATATTACAGAGTTGAAACAAGAATAATGTCCGTCCAACCGACCCCAAAGGAAATGGTGGCAATGATTGAGTTCTTTATTGGTTTTTTGTATCGCTCAATCCTGGAGGGAAAGCCGTTAAGACCATTATCATCTATAAGAGAAGAAAGGCTAGCAGTGATCCGTACCGGGTATAATACTAAGACTCATTTCAATATTTCAGAAACTGCAAAGACTCAGTTACATGTTGCCAAAAAAGGCCTGAAAGACTTGGGGCTTGGACCTGAATTTATAGGAATACTCGAAAAAAGGCTAGAAAACAAGACTTCTCCCGGAGAATACGTTACCAGATTATGGGATTCTAATTTCAATGGGAATGTTTATCAAACAGTATCCGAAATCATTCACCATGTTTGGGACAAAACAAAAAATAATTCTCCTTTGCTTTAGAAATTATCTACGACATTTGGTATATTCATATTTTCTATCTTTTTATACAGGTAAATTTTCATCTAATTCATTTAACAAAATTTTAATAGATAATAATGTGTGTTAATTAAGTCAGCCGGGATATGGGAAGAAGGAAGGTTTTTTAATTATTGTGGTTTATTGGGAGACAGATGAATTAATTGGATAATGTGTTAATTCCCACTTCGTTGACAGATGATCAAATGAATGATCTGATATCTGACCTGCAAATATTGATAAGGCAGCCAAGTATTTCTGCAACCAATCAAGGTTTGGAGGAGTGTTCGATTTTATTATCGAATATGATGAAAAATGCTGGAATTCAAACAGAACTTTTGTATTTAGACTTAGAAGAACAAGTAGAAAGTAGAACCATGGGCCAGATACCTCCTGTTGTTTATGGTGGGGTTAAATCAAAATCGAATCCCAGCGGAAAGACAATATTATTCTATAATCACTATGATGTGGCAGTCAGTCGATCCAATTGAAAAGTGGAATGATGATCCTTTTTTAGTGGGAAAGTAATTGGCAATCACATATACGGCCGTGGGTCCTCTGACGATAAGGGCGAATTAATCACAAGAATAAAGGCCGTAGAATATCTTTTGCAGGAGACAGGGGATGTTCCATGTAACATCAAATTCCTGGTGGAGGGTGAGGAAGAAATTGGAAGTCCTAACCTGATAAAATATGTTCAAAGGTACAAGGAAAAGTTCAAATCAAACTTGGTAATCTGGGAAAGTGGTTATGTTGATAAAGATGATAGAGCAATAATTTCATTGGGTCAAAAAGGAATCCTAAACGTAGAAATCAAGGTACATGGACCTAGCAGGGACGTTCATTCTAGTTTAGCGGTTGCTATTGAGAACCCTGCTTGGAGATTGTTACATTTATTGTCTTTGTTGTATGACTCCAATGATGGAAAAATCCTAATCAAAGGGTGGTATGACGAAGTAACATCTTTAAGTAAACAGGAATTGCAATTAATTGCCAATGAACCATTCAATGAGGAGGCATTTAAAAAGGAATACGGTATTTCAAGTTTCATAAAGGGGCAATCTTCATACGAGATAAAGAAAGCCCTTGCGACTGAACCTTCCTGTAACATTTCGGGATTGGTGACAGGCTATACTAATAAAGGAGTAAAAACGATACTTCCCTCGACTGCTACCGTCAAGATGGATTTTAGATTAGTGCCAAATATGGATCCGAAAATACAATTTAATAAATTGGTAAAGTACCTGCGATCAAAAGGTTATTCAGAAAAAGATGTTACTATAAACTATCTAAGCGGTGAGCCGTCTTTTAGAACACCGTTGAATAATGAATATGTAAAAATGATTGTGGACTCTGCATCAAAGATATTTGATGGTGTTATTCTGAATGTTTCCTCGTCAGGCACTGGACCAATGTATGTTTTTAAGGATATCTTAAATGTTGATTCGATTTGTATTGGAAGTACTATTTTGCCAAATAAGATGCATTCACCAAACGAATACACTAATCTTGATCTATTAAAAAAGATGTACTAGGTGTTTTATTGAAATCATAAAGAATTTTTCAAGGGGTTAGGACCTTGAAAAGACAATGCAGAAATCATTTTTATAATCAGATTTTATCTATCAATATTTGTGGCAACACCAGGTCCAATCACACTTGTAGATTATCATTTCAATAATATCGCATCCTAGACGAAATTACTGAATAAAAACATAAATATAAAAGTAATATAGAAATTTTGTGCAAAATTTAATTATGTTAGTTATAGGACTAGGTTTACTCCTCATAGTATGTATCCCAAATGCGTTTGCAGTCTTTCATAGGGAGGACTTTATTATCACCAATACTGGAGTAAGCAATGGCGTCCCTTTCATGGAATTACAAGGTCAACCTGGTAGATCATTTTCAGTAAGTGGGGGAGATGAGAGTTACTATGCATATACATTTGTAACTAATAACGGCACCTTTGCAGCTTCGGTTGCTTTAGATGAAGATGGGGACAAACCATACTATAGTGCCGATCATTTTGACATTAAAAAATTCCAAATAGGCGAATGCGTTAATCACAAGGACGCTACCGGTGAACCAAAATTTAGTGGTAAGAAAGCCGAATACATCCCGAAACACACAGTTATTACAAATGTATCAAATGCTTACACTCTTCAAATTATAGCTGATGATCCTGATGATGATTGCGAGACTGGGGAACATATTTACAAGATATTTTCAACCAAGTGACGTGATTACCATCTTTTTCCGTATTGGATTTGAGAAAGGACGTAGTCTTTTATCCACCTTTTCTACCATGCTCGATCTAGAAACAACAAGATATAGCCTTTGGTCTCATTGCACTGGTCGTGTGGGAACATTTTTTGATCCCACTAAAGATTCTAAATGATCAAGATTTTGGCTTGTAAAGTTCTAATTTCCGTGTAATCTTGTTTATTACATATTTTTCCGGATCGTAATTATATTTTTTTCCTAATTCTTCCAAATAATTTTGAACCTCATGCCAAGCCTGGCGTTTTTTGTTGATGAGGTCTGATTTAAAAGTGTCTGAGTTTATATTAGTTGAAGGTCCTTGCTCACTTGCAGTTGTTAAATTCAAGGCTGTTTGATACAAATTTGAAATTTTTTCAATTTCAAATTCTGAAAATACTACTGTATCTACGGTTGCCTCATTTTTGTCAGGATCGGGCATGCTTATCTTTCTACCATTATTATATCATACAAATAATATAACGTCTGTGGTCTGAGTGACAAACCTAAAAAGATTACAGTCTTGATGCTGAATTAAGTAGCTTGTAAAGTTTTGGAGGTGATTCGTTACTAAACCTTTTTAAGAACTAAAAAGCAATCGTTTAACAAAAAATCCTATAAAATCATCAAAAAAATGTCAGGGTTGTAGAAATGTCGAAATTGATTTGTTACCAGCCTGGTCCCTGACCGCCTTCACCTTTCATTCCCATGCCATATTCACCATATCCTTCACCTTGCATTCCTTCCATTCCCATGCCATATTCACCATGCATTCCTTTCATTTTCTTGTCTTCATGACCCTGAGAATGCATCATTTTCATCCATTCCATCATAGAAAGTGGTTTTGTTTGTAATACTAGACCAGTTCCTGGGTCAATGAGCACTTTAGTGAATTTCATGTCAGGGGAGCCGAGAATTACCGAAATTACAAGGAATCCGTCTTTCTCTTCACCATTGGCTGACATCGCAAAAGAACCATTTCCTACTGATTGCTCGGCTGTGGATATAGCCTGTGGTAGTGTTACATTAAATTTATCTCCAATAGCCTGAAACATTGTTTCCATCATGTTCAATGTTCCGTTAATTTTTTCATACTTTTTATGTTCTTTCATCATCATAGGGTTGGCATAATTGTCTTCCTTCATCATCATATCGTCCCCACCGGTCATATTAGTTGAACCGGTATTAGCTGTTGAATTGGTTTGGGCTAGGGCATTATTTGAATTCATCAATGGTAAAAATCCAATCGATGCTGCCAAAAGTCCTACCAGAAACACAAAGGTAAATGAATTTTTTGTATTCATTGTGTTTTAATGAATTTCAAAATATAAAAGTATATACTATATTATTTCAATAGAAAATTATTACCTTTTCATGATAGTAAAGGACCACTATTCCATTTCTTCCTTTGATATAGTTATCCCCCACGTATTATCGAATTCGAATCAAAAGGTAAGGAATTATTGAAGATTGATATCATGAGGAAAAAGATTGAAGCTTTAATTGTTATAGTTACTTTAATTGTTATAGTTCCTCTTAATTGAATTGTTCAGAGCGGAAGCCTAAATTGAGATCTAGTAAATCACCCCTCGTACTTAAATATACTATGAATTTAAAGTATCATTCAAGTGATGACACGACAAGATTATGATTTCAAATACAATATTAGAATGACAAATGTTTAGCTATTATGGTACTATTACTTTTTCATTACCTTATGTTAGATGTTCTGCCATTTTTCTTTAAAACCATGATTGGAAATTATTGAATGTAAGGTTCAACCTTACAAGTGATAGCGCATGGAGGAATTAGCCTAAATGGGCTTTTTTATATAAAGCATCAATTCCTCGAGGACATACGGTAGTATTGGGAATTAGAATTTTTGAATAAAGTTTAAAGATAATATTAAACAAGAGGATCTCTTTTCTAGCCCAAAAATTAATGCTTTTTTATTTTCGAAATTTCTAAAAATAGATAAATTACTGCAATTATTTCGAACCTACCTATAATCATATTAATGATTAGTAATACTTTGGAAAGAAGATCCGCATTTATGTTTGTTATCCCCGCTGTCAAACCTGTAGTCGTTAATGCTGACACTGACTCAAAGAGCGAATCTAAAAAATCCTTTTCGGTAAGGATTGATAAAAGCGCACCGGTGAAAAAAGACATGAATATGAAAAGGAAAATAACAAGGATGGCTTCGTTGAACGTTTTTTCTTCTTTATGGACTTCTGATTTTCTTTCAAACCCGTGATAAGCGTTGTTATACCTAGAAGAGACTGCTGAAATCGATCTCGTCGTAACGTCTGCTGAAAATTTCTTTTTTGTCAATTTCTGGACTATTTGCAATATTCTTCCAACTTTTATTCCTCCCGCAGTTGAGAAAGCTGTTCCCCCTATTAGCATTATGATTATAAGTAGGATTTTGCCATCATCTGACAAAAGTGTAATATTCATAAATTGAAACCCGGTGGTTGTTGCAGCGCTCACGGTATGAAATATCCCAGTCATAATATTTGCACCAGGATAAGACAAAAATAAAAGATATGTAAAAATGGGAATAGCAGCAAACATAATTCCAAAATAAACGATTACCTCTGGGCGCATTTTTGTAGTATGCATTTCTTTACTAAAAACAGCATAATGAAATGCAAATGGAAGCGCAGAGATTATCATGCCAGCCATTATAACAAATAATTCCAAAAAGTTTTCAGATATCAAGGATGTAGAAGAAGGGACGAAGCCTCCACCTGTTACCGCGCTAAATATTAGCGAAATATTAGAGATAATATTATGATTTCCTGAAATATATAATAGAACTGACAAGGAGACAGTGTATATACTAAAAATAACTCCTATAGTTAGGATCAATTGTTTTAAGCGAAGGCTTCCTCCACCTAACATGCCTTTCATATGAGCCAACTTTCTTTCGGGGTAGAAGAATGTGATTACCAGGTATACGAAACTTAAACCACCTATCCACTGGGTAAAGGCTCTATAAAAATCAAAACTCTGTGGGAGATCTTCGGGATATACCAGCATAGACAACCCAGTGGTTGTAAAACCTGATGCACTTTCAAAAAAACTGTTTACCACTAGAGTTAGAGGGTCTGTACCTTGACCGAAGGGATTTACATACATGTATGGGATACTTCCAAAAAAACTTAGTAAGACAAAACTAAAGACCATGAGAATTGACGCCTGTCTGAGGTTCATTGGAGTCTTTTCTCCATAAGCATTGAGGACGAATCCTGTAATGGACATAGTGGTAATTCCAAGAAAAATTCCGGTTGCGGAAACTACCTCACCTAGTGCTGTGGCTAATATGGCAGGGGCAATGAAAAGTAACCCAGAAAATTGAAGGATGAACCCTAGGTTTCCCCAAATTGGTTTGTACCTTTCCCTGATTACCACCCTATAACTC
>JARFXS010000005.1 GCA_029194465.1 Candidatus Nitrosocosmicus sp. | reverse complement strand
CCTCTAAAAGAGTTGCCAAAGAATTAGATATTCCACTTATTGATTAATTTGAGAGTACGATAAACATGAATGACGTCAACAATAATATGAATAATTCAAATACGAGATATCAAAATACACATTTTAAATATTCAAATTGGAAAACCGTTTTAGCAGTTCTTAGTTGTCTTGGTGTTGTCGTGATGTTTGATGAGTTGATGATATTGCCTGCAATCCCAGATCTTATTCATCAGTTTAACATTACTTATAGCACGTCTATATGGATACTTTCTTCATACATAATTGCAGGTGCAATAATGACTCCAATAGCAGGAAAGCTTTCAGACCTGTATGGTAGGAAAAAATACTACTTATTATAATGGCGATCTATTCCTTGGGACTGATTTCCGGTAGATTTTCTACAAACATTGACCTTATGATTGTTTCAAGAATAGCTCAAGGAATCGGCATTGCCATGTTTCCCATTGCATTTGCGATAATAAGAGATGTTCTTCCAATGGAAAAATTGGCTTTAGGGCAAACAGTATTTGGATCAACGTTTGCAGGCGGAGCAGTGTTGGGAGTTGTGGGAGGAGCAATCATTATTCAAAATTATGGATGGCAAGCAACATTCTTAGCAGTACTTCCGGTATCCATTGTATTATCATTTATTATTTGGAAATTTATAAGACTTCCTGAAGGTAATAATGATTCTATATTGAGTAACAGCGGTGATAATAATACATATGATCAAAACAAGAATAAGGCTCAAAACGCGGATGAAGTTGAAAATAAATTCAATGTTAATACTACTACCAACCAATCCCTAGTTCAAAAAATTGACCTCGCCGGAACGTTTGCTTTGGCTATTACAGTAGTATCATTTCTTGCAGGAATTTCAATGTTAGAAAATGGTACCGTTAATACCTTTTATCAGGTTGGCGGACTTTTTTTGATTTCTGTAATCGGGCTCATGGCATTTGTCATGATTGAGAAGAAGGCTAGTTTACCATTGCTTGACCTTAAATTGATTACCAATAAACTTTTCTTAGCTCCAATATTAGTACTAATGACAGTATCAATGTCCATTTTCATGGTGTATCAAACAATTCCGGTACTGGTAAGGAGTCCAATCCCTCTTGGATTTGGAGGAGACGCCTTAGCCACTGCTAATATTCAATTCCCATTTATGATTGTATTATTCATAGGTACTATTATTTCAGGATTTTTATTAAACAAAGTAGGTAATATTCGTTTACTCATTCTAGGAACTGCTATAAGCACTATTGGATTTCTGAGCCTATTTATGTTCAATTCATCAGAAGGTATGGTTTCAATTGGTCTCATAATTATTGCAAGTGGACTCGCATTAACTATGGCTGGTGTATTTAATGTGATCCTTATTTCCATTTTCTGTTTCTGAGCAAGTAACTGGAATTGCTATAGGAATGGCAATTCTTCTCAACTTGATAGGAATGTCAATTGGTCGAGCTTTTGGGAGGAATTTTCCAGCAAATGAATCAAAAGCTCCAATGCCTGGAGTTATCGGTTTATTCCTTCAAATGTATGACATTATTCCTGACTGCATTGTTAATGTCACTTGTGTCTTTCATTTGGCTGTATTTGTTTCAGAAAAAAACCCCAGATGGACAGCGAAGAGCTTTCAATGGGAAAAAATGATCAATAACCTGGGATGGCACGACAATATCTAAAATTTTTAGGTCCTAATAGACTGAATTGCATTACTCAAATAGTCTAGTAATCATTGCAGTAGAATATTTTTGTCAAAAAGAGGCTAATAAACTAAAACATCAGGATGACCTTCTTTTAGGTATTTATAAACCATTTCCGATAAATTCCTCAACATCGATATTATTTTAGGAACCAAAATTGTTTTATTGCTTCAAAAACTTGAGATGATAGTCCAACATTAAGATAAGGTGAAATCCCAACATAATAGTACTGGGACTATTGATTCATATGTCTATTATCTGGATAAAAAAATAAATTTTGAATTAAAAATTATTTATTAACTTTTAGTCTTCTTTACTATCTGATTCTCCATCACTGATACTACTAATTCAATCATCACTCTTAATACTCAAGCATGAATACCAATCGGACCTGAATTTCGATTCTGTTTGTTTGTTTGTTTTTATCTATGTGTTCATCATCATTACTTTCATAGTTATTAGTATCCTAGTCTTGTTGTGATTGGTCGCCTGCTTGATCACTTACTCTTCTTATTGTTTGTCTAATATTTTGTCCATTTCATGGACACTTAAATTTTTATCTGATTATCATCCTGCTTGTCTATACCATCATATTTTTTGTAATTACTTGGATCTTTATATCCTACACAATTGGGATCATATTTGCTCTAGTATTTATGATGTTTTTTATGATCGTCTTTGTCCTTATCATCATTGTTCTTCACATTCAAATCAACATAGTTTTGCAAAACAAACGGGCCAGGTGGGCTTCGAATCCATGAGGTACATGGATCTGTTGATTTAATAAATTTATTATTTAGTAAATATTGATTTTAACATTATCCCATAAAATTACCTTGCAGCATGAACATTATGCGATTTTCGCATCAGAGGTGTCTTTCCATGCGACTGAACTATTCTCCGTCTCCTTCTTTATTGAACTGTCTATGGTTTCTAAGTATAAGAAATCTGCCCCTTACTATATACACTATGTATATCGTCATACGCTCTATGGTTACTATTCTTTTTAAATCAAACCTTCCTTTAATGAGATCACTGTATTTTTCTTGGTTTCATACGTTTTACTATCGTATATTATCTAAAGTGCTCTTGAGATTGTTCTTCGAAAAGTTGTGATTCATTTTGATCTTTGATATGTGTTTTTGCAATCTCTTTGGTTATCTTATAGAGATTCAAATAGTCAGTAACTAGTGCAGCGATTTTTGATCATATTCAGTTTTGTCACTATGTGTGATATCACTATTTCTTTCTTTAATCCCGTCGTAGTCTGATGGAATGGTTTTCTCTACCGATGGCCAAGCATCAATAATACTTATACATCTAAATCTGGAACTAGAGCATTCTCTTCTCATACACCTACAACTTTATGCCAATAATCACGATGTGCTTGTAAAGTTCCCGCTTAAAGATTGTATTTAGCGAATTCCTCCATCACATAATTTACGCCCGGCAACTTCCTCATAGTCAAAGTATAATGGAAATGATGCACTAGCCATTATGTGTTCCTTCGTGATGCTCATGTCATATTCTATGACGTTATCTTTGTATTTTGATGATTCTGGATCATAAGACTCAAAGACAGATTTTCTTGGTAAATATCAAAGGTAATGAGGTTTACCTTGTTGGCCATCAACACTTACCAAGGAATCGTGGTTCATGTGCTTTAAAACTTGTAGATAAGGAAAATTAACAAATTTATCTCCATGACTGTCATAGTGTTCAAGACTTGTTTTTAATGGAAGATTGTTATAACGGGTCAGAGATTTGTTGGTGGAAATAATGGATTATTATCAAAAAATCTATAGTCTAAGCTGAGGGAACGGGATAGAAGGAGAAAACACATTTTGGTGCTCCATATGCAAAAAAATACTTTGTAGAAATTGCTTATCGTCTTGCAGCCTCCTCAGATGCAATCTTGCTATTGTCATTCCACATTTCGAAGTATTTTCCGCCCCACCATTGGTAGATTTCTTCCCACCATTGCGTCCCAAATTTTGCAGCTTTATGGGTGTAGGGGTAGATAAATTCTCTCTCAATACTCTCGAGTTTTCAGCTGAACCTTTCCATGTCTTTCCCTTTAACACTGACTTGTTAATATAGCCACGTTTATGAAACCTGCTGATGCCTGCAACAATGTCAAGCATCCTTGATTTAATTATGATCTTCTTTTTATAATTTCATATAATTTTTAAAACTCCTGCTTCAAAAGCCCCTAAAACAGCACTACCTTGCAAAATCGGGGCTCTTTGTTTAGACGGTATTTCTTGATTAGACATAGGATGAACAATCCATCTAATTTCTAGTAATTATCGTTTATTTCAAGTGACAAAGGCTACGCCTTCTCTTCAATCGCTTTGATGCTATTCAAGCAAAACAATTGGTACAAGATCAGCCATGAAGTAATTGTAGATATTAGCGTTGTATACCATTTTCGAGTATTAAGCATAGGTTTATTGGAATAGACTTATTTATAAATATTCATTTGAGATTTTGGCTATAATTGAAATAATGAAATCTAAAAATCGACATGTAAGCATTGTAAATTATTTGATATCTAATAAGAATGTGAAAATTCCCAACGCATAAGTTTACAAGAGAAGATTGAATGGGAGCATCTTTTATCGAGTCAAAATTCTGTTAGGCTTCGAATCCATAGATACATGGGACCTGTCACTTTTATTTATTGTTTGAATTCGATGATTTGGTCAAATGCAAATATGATATGTGATGAGAGTGGCGATTTGGTGATCGATTCTATCGCGATGATAGGTTTTAACACCAATGTGAATTGGTTATAGGACTAGTTTCGTAATAATAAATTAGGTGGTGATGGATTAGGTGATTTATTGGGTTGGTGGTCATTAATAATCATGTTAAAAAGATCAATTCTATACTGAATAAAGGGACATTGGCTTCACTAATGCAAAAAATAGTTATCTTTGTGTCCTACTTCTGGAGAACACATTTCTATGAGATATGATACGTATCTAAAAATCTACTATACCGGGTTTGCCATGACATACATTCACAATTATTTCTAATGAAAATCTTTGTCTCACATCCTTATATGCTATCCATGCCTTATAATATTGTGTAATGATTGGCTTTAGTCCTAATAGTTATATCAGGTGGGTCGTAATTTCCAAAATAAAGCCAATCTTACAAATTATCATATTCTGGAATTAGTAGGAAACCATATGATTAACGGGCCCGGTGGGATTAGTAGTAGATATATTACGAGTCAAATTTAGTCTTGAACCTGTCAAATATTTATAATTCTACAATAGTATTTCGAATCATAGGGCAATGGGAATGCTTACTTAATTTATCATGTCACATATGGACATTATTTGTTATACCAATTATTGTTAGTGACAACTAGTATACAGGATCTAAGTCAGTTCAACTTGGTATCTTTGGTGAAAGAATCAATTACGGTTTATTTACAAAAAGATTCGCTCTTTTAACATAATTTTGCCTTTCTGTTTTAGTGGCTGGTAAAAAAGGTCGCGTTCAATTCTTTTACACTTTATCTTATAATTTTCTTATTTTAGAAACGTTCTTTTCATATGCTAAGTAAAAAGGAACATACAATATTAAATCACTTAGCTATTATCCCTATGGTTTTTTAAAATGTATTCTAAATTTTACTCAAAAACCAAGCAAATCAATTATTTGAAAAAAGTCTTCTAGTTTAATAGCACGTTTTGCATCCATTTTTCTCCCTGACGGATCGAAATCTTTTATTGTTAATTCCGAAAAATCTGCATCTTCAAATAGAAAGGATGTTCTTCAGGTCTATCAATTCTTGTTATTTTTATTATGGAACCCCTTTTCTTAATAATCTTATGATAGTTATCTTCAAGGTTCATTATAGTTCCATCATGAAGCTATTACTATTTTCTGAAACCTTTAGACTGGATGATTTTTAACTCGAATCATATTTCATTAACTGAATCATGCATCTTCTTTAAAGAAGAACTAGGTGTTCTGCATTGATGATGGAATTCTTGATATTGTTATCTGTTTTATCGTTATATATTATGTCACGGGCTCGATGCCAGGCTTCAAATACGTCGGTAGGGAGTTTCTTTTGAAAATGTGGAAATATGTTGATTAAATAAACGTCTTTATCTATTAATGGAGATGCATCCATAACCTCTCTAAGGGGTGTATTACTCAAGAGTGCACCATCCCACAGATAGTGGTTATTTTTTTCGGTCCATGAAATGCCATAAAATGGAAAACCAACACTTGCCAAAACACTGGTAGAATCTATCCTTTCATTTTTACTATCAAATATAACAGGCTCGCTAGTTTGTATGTCAGTTGAAGTAACTATTAATCTAGGTCTATTTGCTTTTTCCTGATTTGAATTTTCTTTAACTGATAGGGTTGAAAAATCAATATATTTCTCTAGCGTGTGTTCTAACGGTGAAACATCAAATAGTGGATAAGGAAGTTTGAATGAAAAATAATTAAATGGTGATGTAAATGTATGTCTGCTAAAGGCCTTGGGGTTACCATACGTTGCTGAATACATTGTCGCTAGAATAGCCCTCATTTCATCTGTAAAGTAGATAGATGAGTATGGTGGTATCATAGGTAAGATTTTTTCTGATAGTTCGATCCAAAAGTTTTCTAATTCTACTACAGGATCTTTTCCTGGCTTATGTGATGTAATTATGGCTGCATTGACTGCACCTATAGAAGTCCCAGCTACAATATCAAATTTAATACCGTATTCAGAAAGAACTTTGAAGACACCACACTCATAAGCACCAAGTGAACCACCACCTTGCAAAACTAGAACTGTCTCAACTTTGTAATCCTGATTTGGATTTGGTGTATTACTATACATTTCTTATAACACCTAATACTCATAATAAGGACATACCAAGTATTAATAGTNCCCATTTATCATATGTGTATTCCCTGGTCCGCAGCTGCCAGCACATACTGCCAGTTGTCCAGTAAGATGAGCCTCGGCTCCAGCTGCAAAAGCAGCTGTTTCCTCATGGCGAACATGAACCCAGGAGATTTTTTCTTTACCCCTTTCTCTTACAGCATCTGTAATCCCATTTAACGAATCTCCAGAAACCCCGTATATTCTTTTAACTCTTGATTCTATTAACGAGTCGACTATTATGTCTGCGACTCTTTTTGTCAAAATTGTTGATTCACTCCCTAGTGCTTAAGATAACTCAAAGATGTTGATAAAGATCTCTTTCCTTTCCATCTCTTCACCTCCTTTATTCAATGGAATGCCATGGACCATCTAACCTTGGAAAATCCTCCAAATGATATTTAGATCTCAAGTAATTGGAGGATATCTAAAACAATTGCCAACCAATTATACTTTTGAAAATATTGGAAACAGGATGTAAAAAGGTAAGAAGGCTAGATGTGATACATGTAATGACTACAATAGTAGTAGTGATGTATCAGGGTTCGAGATTGAGAAACATATGACATGTGTTGATTGCAGCAGAGATTCATGATACTACAGTATTTTTTGACAGGCTGAAAATATAATCGAATTATTCGACTCTTAATTGGTGAGCTAATTGTCAATCCATATACTACTGAGTACGTTGTTGCATCTATATCTTTTAGAAATAGAATTAGATCAAAAAGTAAGAGCAAAGAACATATGCTGACAAAGCCGATGACAAAATTGGTTCTAACTAGTTAGATTATGCCATATTATCAAAGGCCTATCCACTACCTTATCATATTCTTTTTTTTATCTATTGACTGTTTTGGCTTGATTTTATTGCTTCTTTTAGCGTTTTTACTACGGTAGAAAGGATTCTGGGATCATTTATCTTTGGAATTATATAATCTTCCTTCAAATGGGGTCGCTCAACTAGAGAGGCAATAGCGTATGAAGCACCTACTAACATATCTTCATCCAAACCCTTTGCTCTGGTATCAAGTAAAGCTCTGAGAACTGACGGAAATACCACCGCATTGTTAATTTGATTGGGAAAATCAGACCTCCCTGTGGCTGCAATTCTTGCACCAGCTTTCAAAGCGTCTTGAGGAAGTATTTCAGGATCAGGATTACTTAATGCAAATACTATGGCATCCTGATTCATTGAATTTACCATTTCAGCAGTTAAAAAGCCCGTTCCTTCCAGATACTCCTATGAAAACATCTGCTCCTTTGATTACATCTACCAAATTTCCTCTTAGGCTCCTTGGATTACTATTTTTTGATATTTCATATTTGGAGGTGTTAATATTACTATTGTCCTCAACTTTGGTGCTAATATCATCACCTCCTCCACTTTTCCTCCTCCTCCTCCTCTAACTTCATCACCATCATGACCTGCTAGGTCTTGTCTCTCATCATATATTGCACCTTTGCTGTCAATTACAATGATATCCCTACATCCAGCCTTTTCAGAATCTTAAAAATACCATAGCCAGCGAGCCTGCTCCTGAAATAACCACCCTTATACTGGCCATTTTTTTGTTCAACAATGTTAGAGAGTTTATCAATGCAGCTAAAGTGATTACGGCTGTACTCAAAGTTGATCATCATGGAAAACTGGAATAGAGATTTCATTTTGAAGTCTTTTTATGATGTCAAATACCTTTGGCGATTCAATATCTTCAATATTTATTGCCCCAAAGACAGGTTCGATTGCCTTTACGAATCTAATTATTTCCTCTTTTTTTTTTGTTGCAATGCACAGTGGAAATGCATTTATGCCACCCAAGATCTTAAAACAAGACTGATTTTCCTTCCATAACGGGAAGTGCTCCTTCTGGTCCAATATTTCCCAGTCCAAGAACACGGGTTCCGTCACATATTATGGCAACATTATTCCACTTTGATGTATAGTCATATGCCAGTTCTTTATTATCTTTTATTGCTGTAGCGACGCATAACACCTGGAGTATAAATTAAACCCAGGGTTCCGTTCTCTTCGTCAAAGATATTTTCTATAGATACTTTTTATTATGAATTTCAATCTTTCCTTTTAGCATTTTATGGAGATTGATAGTGTCATCTTTTTTTGTATTCAACCTACCTTTTACCTACTTGGAGGTGTAGATACACTTTTTTATAATTGTTATCATGGTTTGGTTAATTGCAATTGTGCAGCATGGACCACTCGAAGTCGCATTTTATAGATATTAAGCAAACCAATAGAATTTTCCCTATCTCAAAATTAACTTTCTATTGATTATATCCTACAACTGGAAAGTTACCGTGGCTAGTACAAGATAGTTTTTTCCTGACTTTTTCTTATGGTGATCAAGAGTTCTTTGAATCCGAACCCATTACAACAAGGTTATATCTACAACCCGACATTTAAGATCCTGATTTGGATTTAGATCTGGATGACGATACTTTTTGTCTTCTTAGTAACCGTATTTTCATCTACCCCTGTTACTAGTTGAATTCAGGAGTATTAGATGAAGAGAGGATATGACGGCCATTAGCGAAATTTTTTTCTTCTCTTAAATCCGGTCACTATTTGAAAAAATGAGATAAGGATTCACAATCCTATCGGATTTTGGGTGGACTCACAGTATGAATAGAAGTGGCCCTTTGGCAAAAATCTGGGGTTATCGAAGCATCCACTAGTCTAATTTATTTTCTTAATGAAATTTCGAGATTCCATCATTAAAACACCTAACTAACTATTCAAATTCACGATGGTGTTCTGCTTTGACATTGACATGTGTGCTTAGGAAATCAGCCAATTCTCCTTTTATGTCTTTCACGTCCTGTTTAAACAGTACCATTTCTTCACCGAACTTCCTTTGGCTGTCGCTGGTACTGCCCCTACTGCAGCTACAATAAATATTACAGGCCCATTTTTCTTCGTCTATCTTTGGAAAATCAGATCGGTAATGAGCCCCTCTGCTCTCTTGTCGCATTAATGCACTTTTTATTATTGCCTCACAAACTATTAGTGATGACTTTACCTGATAAGTTAAAACAATATTTTCAGTATCCACATCATCGTCAATATCACTTGGTTTGAATTCTTTCGCAATGTTATCTTTAGAATAAAACTCTTCTTTTAGTTTCAAAACTCCGTTCAATCCTACCTTCAGCTTTGTCTCATCTCTTATTATTCCTGCATTTAGTTTCATCAAATCTTGCAGTTTATCTCTAAACATTTCTGGATTATTAACTACAATGATTTTGTCTTCAAATATTATTTGACTTCTCGTGTTTAGCTGGATTGATGACGAAGATAATAGTTTCTCTGTTCTCCCATCTGTTTTGTCTCTTGATTTGTCGACTAATTTCGCTGCTTCGCCACCAGCAATCTTTCCGAAAACCATTGTATCTAAAAGACTATTTCCACCCAAACGGTTTGCACCGTGTATTTGACTCATTACCTCGCCTACAGCAAACAGACCTTTTATTTTGGTTCTACACTTTGTGTCTACTACTACACCGCCCATCGAATAATGTGCAGTTGGCCCTACCTCCATTTTCTCTTTGGATATATCAATTCCATCAATTTCCTTAAACTGTTGGTACATAGTGGGTAGCCTGTCTAAGATTTTTTCCTTTGATAGGTGAGTTACGTCTAACCAAACTCCCCCGTGTTCTGTGCCTCTGCCATTGACTATTTCGTTGTAGTTTGCTCTTGCTACTACATCGCGTGGCCCTAACTCCATTCTCTCAGGATCGTATTTTTTCATAAACCTTTCACCTTTTGAATTCAGCAATATCCCACCTTCTCCTCTTATAGCTTCCGTTGCAAGAATACCCAATGCTTTTTCTGGCCAAACCATTCCAGTGGGATGGAATTGAACCATCTCCATATCTACCAAGTCAGCACCTACCTCATAGGCAAGAGCCATGCCTTCTCCATAATTTTCAAAAATCCTAGAACTACTGACCGAATAGACCCTAGTATATCCACCAGCAGCAAGTAACAGAGAATTACATTTGAATGCCACTACCTTTTTTCTTTTCAATGTTTATACCAAGTGCTCCACCAATCATATCAGGTTCTGTATTTGCTCCTAAGCCAGCTTTCTTTCGGTCCGTCTTCGGTAAAGTCGCTTGATTTTAACAATTTTGTGATGTAAACGTTGTCTATAATCTCTATTTTCCGCTCTTGAACCTGGTTCATCAAAACGCGGATCATTTCCTGACCTGTCCAATCTTCATAAAAAACAGTTCTTCTATATGTATGAGCACCAAAAAAGCGCTGAGTCAATCTACCGTCTTCCTCTCGATGGAATCGGGCACCCCACTTCACTAATTCGTTCACGGCATCGTGTGCATTCTTGCATAAAATCTCAACTTTTTCATTGTCTGCAAGAAACTCTCCTTCTTTTAGTGTATCAGCTGCGTGAATCATCCAATTATCTTCTGGGTCCATGGTCCCAAGAGCTGCATTAATACCTCCTCTTGCAAGTACTGTGTGTGGATCACCTTTCTTGCTTTTACTTATAATCAAAACTTGAGCACCAGCATCATGGGCTTCAATAGCTGCTCTAAGACCAGCCGAACCACCCCCAATAATTAAAACATCACAGGAACGATAAACCTGAAATTCGTCCATATTTATACAATTCAGAAAGGTGCTATTTAACGAATTGTGAGTGGTGAATGAAGGGTATCCATAGTGTAGCAATTTGCTTTGCTCCCTAATTCAACAATTCTTTGCATACAAAAAATGATGACTTGCTAAGATGGAGAAAGAAAAAAATAAAGTATGAACTAGGTGGATGGCTCATAAACAGCATTCTCTTTCATCTAGAGATTTTATGGACAAAGTACATCAGTCATTGGATTTCAGAACTAGACAAAGAAAATCACGCTAAAGATATCATTGTACAACATGCTTAGATGAATATTGAATAACGGGAGTAATATACCGAATTGAGGGATAAAGAATAAGATAACAGAGAAATAATTCTTACCAATCTTTATTTATTTACAATGTGGTTAACGAAATCAAGCGATATTCGTTTGCAGGTAAGCATTCACCTCTCTCTCGATAGACTGTTAAAAGGTACAAAGTATGTGCATGGTCTACCTCCTTAAACCTAATAATAATGCATGGGATGTGGCGCATCTAATCTCTTCCAAAGATGATTATCCCTTTTCTTTCACCCATGGGCTAATCGTTAACTGCACAAGCCTAACAATTCCTTTTAAGTCGATACTGTTTATAATATAAGATGACTCGATTTAAGATTCCTCTAAATAAAGGCGAGTTACAAGAAGGAAAGCTCAATAAGATAGATGTGAATGAATACTCGATTGTATTGACAATGATAAACGGAAAGATCTATGCCATGGATACTGTATGTTCGCATGAAGGAGGACCATTGGAGGAGGGAACGTTGGAAGGCTATAATCTGATTTGTCCATGGCACCAAGGCATATTTGATATTAGAAATGCGAAAGCCTCACCTAATACAGATTGGGTCACAGATCTGAATTCTTACAAAGTAACTGTTGATGATAATAATGGAGATATATACATTGATACACAGTAGATTAGGCAATATTATGGATATCTCTTATAGGAAACGTGTTGTGATACCAAAGAAAAATCGCCAACTAAAGCTGAATTGATTTATGTCTACAAGACCTTCCAAGCTTAAACTAGAACTATTGGATAAAATATCACATGCGGGTTCAGATATCATTTCTTTCAAATTTGCTCGCAGCGAATCTCAACAACAACAACAACAGGATCATCTCCTAAATTACAAGGCTGGACAATACGCTATAGTCGATTTAGGAACAAAAGAGGATCCAGAAGGACCCATGAGATCATTTACCCTATCTTCTTCTCCTACAGAAGAAGGTTTCATCATGATAAGTACAAGAATAAGAGATACGCCATTTAAGAAGAAACTTGCAGGTTTGAATGTCGGTTCCTCCGTAATCTTCACAGCACCACTTGGGAAATTTACTTTGCATGAAGATCATTTGAAGCCTGCAGTGTTGTTGTCTGGTGGTATAGGCGTCACTCCATTCAGAAGCATGATAAAATACGTCATAGATGCCAAGATACCATTGAAGATAACTATGTTTGATGCCAATAGAAATAAAGAGAACATATTATTCAAAGACGAATTCGACAAGTGGGCGGAGTTAAATGAGAATGTACAAATAGTTTACACTTTGTCTGACACTCAAGCCGATTGGAATGGAGAACAGGGTCATATAAATAAAAAAATGATAACCAAGTATTTGACAAATGATAAATTAGACAGTTCTGTTTTTTATATTTGTGGCCCCCCAAGTATGCTGAAGGCAATGGAGAAACTACTGCAAGAAGATTTAGACATACCAAAAAGAAAGAATTAGAACAGAGCAGTTCATTTGGCTATTAATAATAACATCTGTTTACGATACGAACACATGCTACACACAACAAACACAAGATATCGACTCAGACATACAGCTTACCCCCACTTCTCTACCCCTGCAACCGCCTATCTGATTGAAGATGTCAATTAGGAGGATATGGATCACGTTTTTACTTGTTATTCTTTAATTTTCTTCTCAAGATATTCCTTTAAGGCTATCGCATTGTTTAATTTCTCGTCCTTGGCGCCATAAAGTAGCGTTACTTTCCCTTTATTCTTTTTGATTTTGTCAAGAATTGTTTGAACCGAAGCAGTATTATCTTCTAGTTCTTTAAAGTATCGATGCTTAAATTCGATCCATTTTTTCTCATCGTGTGTAAACCATTTTCTTAATGGTGTACTTGGTGCAACATCTTTTTCCCATAGATCTATCTTTACTTTATCCTTACTCAAACCCCGAGGCCATAACCTATCGACTAAAATTCTAAAACTATCATATTCATCTTTATCTTTACTTTTAGTTCCACTAGGGTCGTCATAGATTCTCTTAGCTTTTATCATCGATAACAAAAACATAACCACTAACTAGAAGATAAATTGTATTCTTCTTGTAAATAAAAGATATTGCAAAGCATAATCTAGTTCGTATTCTTTGGTACATATATAAAACAATCGTCCAAAATAGATGATAGTTGTAGGAAATTAATTAATATCAATGAAATAAGCATGCATATACATGTATGTAGTAATCTTTACGCATCCTGTATCTGCTATTTATGCTTGCGTTGTCTTAATGCCACTTTGAATTAATGTAGTTAATAACACTTGAAAAATAATAGCAGTGATCCAAATCATATGATACATGTAGATAATAACCTTGAGTTAATAAAAATAAAAGATCAAGTTATTTGTTGTAGATCATGTCCGCGTTTGATATCATATATCGAACAAATAGGAAAGACCAAAGTAAAAAGGTTCATTACTGATGAATATCATGCAAAACCTCTTCCAGGTTTTGGAGACTCAAATGCACGGTTATTTGTACTAGGATTAGCACCCGCTGCTCATGGTGGAAATAGAACTGGAAGGATATTTACAGGAGATAGTTCTGGAGACTGGCTTGTGAAAGCGATGTTTGAAACTGGATTCGCTAATAAGCCGTATAGTCTGAACAAGAATGATGGTCTCGAACTGATTGGAGCATATATGACAGCAGCAGTAAAATGCGCACCTCCGCAGAACAAACCAAACTCAAATGAAATATCAAACTGTTCACATCATCTTTTGTCAGAACTACTGGCACTGAAAGATACAACTACGGTTATCTTAACACTTGGAAAAATTGCTTTTGATGCATATTGCAAACTCTTTCAGTTAGAAAAACTAGCATTTGTTCATGGCGCCTGTTATAGTTTGGACGATCAAAAATCGTTGCTGGTTTCATATCATCCAAGCAGAAGAAATACCAGTACTGGGAAACTAACTTGGGGAATGTGGATCAATATCTTTGAAAAAGCAAGATCGCTAATAGTAAATTGAAATGACGTTTTGGAACGCAATTGATATATTAGATTAAAGTATATAGTACTATCCACTAACATTTATGTAAACACATCGATACTCCCTTCCTGTGGTGTGATTGCGCTAATTTACATTAGCAATAATGCTACTGCGTGTTTATTTTCTTAACAATTATACCATTTCATAATCCGAATGAATTTGTACGAGTGGCATATTATGTTTGCTTTAGTGATTAACCCTGATTTTACATGATTGTTTACAAGTATCTTCCAAAAAAATTCAATCAGTCTCATGCCAAATGAACTAATTTTACAAATCAAAGATTTTTTGTATTTTGAGCAAAAGTCATGATCTACTTTACTAAAACTAACTCACTAACTAAAAAAGCGTCATTGAAAACACTGAAAAACTTTGTTGATATAACAGAGTCACTTTGTCATATAGTTTAATATTAAAGGAAATAGGTAGTAGACTAATGGGTTTAGAATCAATTAGTATTTTAAAGATAATTAATAAAGATGTTAAAGTAATTGATCAAGAACAAAATATTTTTGATACTTCCAAAGTCATGATAGACAACAGTATAGGTTCTGTTGTAATTATTGATGATAATAACGAGAGCAAAAATCCAGTAGGTATTGTTACTGAACGCGATGTAGTCAGGATAGTTAGCACATTCTCATTAGCAGACTTGCAAGTTCCTGTTCGAAAACTCATGAGTTATCCTCTAATTACACTATCAAAAAATGCATCAGTTTTAGATGCAATGAAATTAATGTATGAGCGAAAGATAAGAAGGACAATTGTTCTGGAAGATAATACCCTTGTCGGTATCGTTACTGAGCATGATATATTTAAGCTACTCATGAGTAATAAAGAGCTGATTACCACTGTTATATCTGGTGATTTTCCTATACCTCAGAAAGATTTATACCATGATTTTTCACACTTTTGGTTTAGTAATTCTTTTTACAAATAGCACTAATGGATGATATATGACATGACCATAATGATCTTGAGGCCCTAATTATCAAAATAGGGAAAAAGATATTGTTATCTTTTACCACAAAGGTTTTTCGGATTCCTAAATAAGGTCACTATTTTTTATCATCCCATCAAGATTTCAACACTGAAAAAAATGAATGAAGATAACAGGTTAAATGAATGGTTCGTTCCAAAGTTTGGTCCAGTAAAATTCAGACTATTTTGCGGCATGTTGTTTCTACCTTATACAGGAATGTGTATTTCCTTTGTAGTGTGGGGAAACATAATAGTTGATTCTTACGATTATGAGAGGCTAGGAGTGATAACATTAATTTACTTTGTATCGTTGGGAATTGCTGCGCATGTTGCTGATAATATTGGATCAAAAAAGATTAAACCCTGGGGCGATTTGCTCTGTAAAAAACAATCCTGGATGATTATTATAAGCTGTTTACTTTTTTCTTATCTTTTGGGAATTTATTACTCTTTGATATACGCACCTCTATTAATATTAATAGGAATTGCAGAAGGTTTCTTTCTATTTGCATATAATTTTGAAATGTTTAAGGGAGTATTCCACAAAAACTTTTGGTTTTCTGTTTCATGGGGTATGTTACCATTTCTAGCCGGATTTGTAATCCAAACAAATACAATTTCTTTAAAGTCGATATCGATTTCACTGATACCTTTCTTTCTAAGTTATTTGGAAATCAGGGTTTCCAGACTCTATAAGGAGTATAAGAGGAGGCTCAGCATGGCGACAAACAAAACAACTCTATATGAAATAATACTAAAGACTCTTAGTATTAGCATTATAACTATCACGATTGTATTACTCTTAATTCCATTTTTGCTACAACTGTTTGAGACATATTAGGTCTATTGCTAATCGTGGATCTAATTAAACGATATTCTTTAATTTTGCCAGAGATAACAATAATGAGATAGATTAAAAAGTGAATCTACACCATTTGTGTATGCGAGTTTGATGAGCCGCCGATTGAACCAACACCCTGTGAAACCAATCCTATGAAAAGTACTAGTCTCTAGTCAACAGGAACGAGATGGGTAGGTGTTTTCTCGTTTAGATTCATAAATAAATAATAATATTTCTTACATAAATCACCAAAACAGATTTAATTCCCTCTAGCATTTGTTTGACCTCTAACTCTTTGAATGATTCTCAGGTATTATATATGTGAAATGAGTCAAGATTATGTGCCGATAGATCCAGAATTTCCAAAGAATCATCAAATAATAGGAAAACACAAAAACGCAGATGGAAGGTTCCATTTTGTTTGGGGCCCAGGTAGAACGGATGCTGAATCATCTGAAAATGCAGATGTACAAGAGGCTTATAAACAAAGAAACGAAGAATATGTAGGTTTAGGAGTACATGGAACATTTGTGGCTTTAGACTGGGATTCATGCATTGCTGATGGAGCTTGTGTTGAAGCATGTCCTGTTCAAGTATATCAATGGTATCGATCTGAACAAGATGTCCAGGCTATAGAGATGACAAATGCAACAAGTGAAGGAATAGGTGAGGATCGTAATAGAGAAGGTAGAAAAGATTTTACAGATAAACCAGACCCAATAAGAGAACGTGATTGCATTTGGTGTATGGCTTGCGTTACCGTATGTCCTACCAATTCTATCAAAGTTGACGAAGCAAATTTACAGGTTCATGAGGAAATGTCAAAAACTATGGTTGATGAATGATAGATAAATTATTAATACTATTTAGTATTGTAGGAGTTCGGCGAAAGTAACCAATATCGTATAATATTTAGGATGTGAAAATGTGATGACCCTAGTAAAAAGTACTGCTAGAATTAAGAGAGGCTTAAATAACAAAGGCAAATATGCAACTTCTACCGAGAATCGCAGAATTGTGTGGGAATATATTATTTGGCCTCTAATATTAGAACTTGACAGAAGCTACTTTACTCCAAGGGACTATCACAAGATAAGAGATAAAGTTTCGATAGAGAAAAACATCCCCATATCAAAGATGACAGGAGGTATGATATCTCTGATGGTTAAAGATATTCTTGTGTGGGATAAGAAGTATTATTCAATCCATTATGAATTAATTCCATACCTGAGAAAAAGAACTAGTCTAGACTATGCAACAGTTCTAAGAGAAATAAGTTCAAAAAAATAGATTGTCAAAGACTTGTATTATCTATTTTAATCGTTACTAATCCTCCCAACACGACCAACTATGTAACTTTTGTATTAGATTAGAACGATAGATTGTTCTTTTATAGCGAATTTTGTTAAATTTTAACAGACACAAAAAATGACTACATTGATTTCGATGTAGAACCCAGAATGTGTTTTAAAATTATTTTGAAATATAATTCTTTTGTCAACAAAATAGCAATCCCTGGGGCTTTTACCTTGACGATATTTTTTTGACTACTACTTTTTAATATTGTTTTTCATTTTACATAGTCACTTAATTTTAGAACAATAAAATATATAGTGCTCAAATTACAAGAATTCATCATAATTGGTTTGGTCGATTTGAGGTTGATTAAGGTTTGCACTTGGTTAAATGCTTAGGCAAATAGGGTCACATAACGCATTAGATCTCAAGGGTTTTGACTATTATCAAAAATTCACGGATTAGCAATTGCCTTTTATGTAATTTATAATAACTTACAAATCGAACATGGTATATTTGAAGATGCAAAGCCCCATTGTTTAAGTTAATTTAGTGAAGCCTAAAATATAGTCAAATTTTATACGGGCCCGGTGGGCTTGGATTAATTTAGTCATTTTGATAAAGGTTGATTATAAGGCGGGCCCGGTGGGCTTCGATCCCATGACCTGCGGTTCCGAAGACCGCCGCGATATCCTGACTACGCTACGGACCCCCTTGGGATGTATAAAATCGGCGCAGTTATATAATTTGTCATGGTTTAATCTTGTAGGATTTATATTATTATTTGAATTTCTTGAAATATTTTCATAGTAGTTATCGCTTGCGCTACTGAATTCAGCAGCGCCAATTAAAGATATCTTGGGATTACTGATTTTAGTAGCTGGCTTTATGTCTGTTTTCGCCTTCCCGACAACATCCAGATCCTCAAAACTAAATATTTGTTCTATGGGAATTATCTTAGATACAAGAAGATTGTCTCTCTTTAACCCTTCGACCTTCCTTCTGTTAATACATTTTAACTTCCTTTCATATGACCTTGAAACGACTTTTTGTCCCTGCAAGTATTGAACTTCGGCTTTGGAGAGAAGTGACATGATTTAACTTATTTGTCAAAGATAAAAGGATTATTGATTATTAAAAATGAATAGAATTTGATCCTGTTCATGCGTTAGCAGTGTAGTTTCTCCCTAATTATCTTCAATTGGTCAAGTCCACCTATTTTGGGCAGTATATCACAGAAATTATTATTGTTATTTCCAGAGCCTCTGTAAACTAAAAAGGAAACGTTTGCATTACTACCATCACTTATACCACATGAGGCTATTATGCCGGGACCATGTGTGACTTCGCAGGTATTAGGGCCAGAGGAAGGATGATTGAATGAGAACGTCACCTTGCCTAAATTCCCAAAATTGGCTTCAATAGTGCCTTTCTCAGGGCCACCGGGGTAAATCGGTAGCGTAGTCCAAGTGATGAAAACACCACGAAAATCTTCTGGACCTTCAAAGAAACGACCTTCAGACATTTTACCTACAATATTAGAAAACAGGTTACCACCACCACCAGCAGCCATCGCTTTACCCTGAATCTTTGCCTCTGCTTCTTCAATCAGAGTTGGAACCAGAAATACCATCATGCCCACAAATACAACTAAGATAACCGTTAATTGAATAGTCCTTTTTTGCATCATTTCTACTCTGTCAGTTTTATTCATACAATGCTAGTTAGAATTGTCAATATAACAATAACTAATAATTATACTTCTAAAGATTACCGTGTTAACTTCCTTAACCATTTCATATTTAAGATTAATCAAATCGTTAGCGGGTTCAAATCATTCTTAATAGAAGCGCGAAGTGCGGGATTTGAAGCCGAAACCGGAAAGGTATTCGTCACGTGCACACTTATTAAGACAACTTTTTTAATAAATGGACTAGTAATACAATATAGTGGATGATTTAACATTTCGACAGTTAAAAGAGTCAAAGTATTATTACCCAATACTCACTGAGGTCATGTTTGAGTATGATAGGATGCTTGAAATGGTCTTTCACTCGATGACTATAATTGAATGTGGCTATGATACTGTTTGGGATGCGAACATATTCAATTTTATTAGAAAGTATTTTCAGGAAGGAATGGAATACGTTGAAAAATTAGTTAAACAAAATGGAATCAGAATCAGATTGATAGTTGAAGCAACACTGGAAAATATTGATGCTATAGATTTGTTAAAATATTACGAGGTACGCTGTCTAGATGACATAAAGGGGAACTTTGGAATATTTGACAATAGGGCATATATGGTATGTATATTTCATAGGGATAGCGATAAACCCGACCAAACACTATGGAGTAATTCAAAAGAGCTGGTAGAAAAACAGAAAATACTCTTTGAAAAAATGTGGAACATTGCTATCCCATTATCTACAAGAAGGATGGAATTAGAGTATGAAAAAAGGATTGGTCAAAAGAAAATGATAGTAGATTTAGAGGCCCTACAAAATGAAATTGATTCTTTAATTATCACATGCAAAAGGAAATTGATCATATTTTCTCCTACAAAGATTCTCTGTAATATCATAAGTAGGAATGATGTAGCAAATTATTTTCCTTCGCTATTAAGAAGCAATGTAAAAATCATACTTCTGATTGATAATGAGGAAAACACTTTGTTAAACCAAATTAATATAATAAACGATACTAGTCGGCTTAATAAAGTCCAATTAAATCATTCAAACAAAATGATTGAGTTTAAGGAATGTGTAATTATAAGCGATGATAAATATATGTTGCAATTAAAGTATGACATCAATAATCAGTTAATTGCATTCACCTCAACCGAGAAATATAATATTCTTCTCCAAGAGATATTGTTTGAGAAACATTGGAATGAAGTCAAGAGTCTTAATATCCAGAAGCACAATTAAGTCTGTTGATATTGATTAAATTGATCTTTCCACCAGATCAAGGTTTAATAGATTTATTTGAACTCGCTCTTTGTTTTGGATAGTTCAAATCCCTAAGAATAATAAGGAGAATCCACGATCACCATACTGGTTCACTCTGATTTTACTTTCAAAAATATCCTCAACGTTGGTATTTTAATTAATTTTGTTCATACTAGAATTGTAACCTTAGTAAGCATGACTATCGATATATGATGTTTTTAAACCCATTGGAACGGTGAGATTAACTCCCGACATAGTTTCTGAAGGGTCTTGCATCTAGTTCCACGTGTTGTATGTAAGCCCCGTTTTTCTAGTGATTCTCTTCTACCAATTCAAGATTTCTCGAATGTTAGATCTGTATTCATCCTTGCATTAAGATTTTAAGTATCATGGTCACTAACCATCTTGGCCTTGATTTCTATGTATTTTGCCTGAAACCTCAATATTTAGGACAATTGCTATAGATATACAAAATACATAAATAACGCCAATAAGAACATGAATTTATGAAAAATCAAACAGTATTATATTCTATATTATTGCTCTTGATATTAATGGCTTCACCATTTGCCCTAGCCTTTGCATCCACTGAAACAGATGATGATTTCCTTAACATTCGTGAGGCCACCGTAGATGCTGACTCAGATGAAATGAGTGCATTTCTAAAGACACATGGTCATATTCCTACAAATGGTGACGGTGGTGCATTTGGCTATGGTTTGTTAACTTCTGAAGGTTTGGATGCCGTGGTAGTAAGTACAACTCATGCAGGTGTATTGGATAGCGAAGAACAATCAAATGCCAATGATCCAGTATGGCACAATCATTTTGTAACCTTGGGTGATGATTCTGAAAATTGTGGTGACGATCCCGCCGTAAAATCAATTACATTTGAATCTCCAGGCCAAATACGCATACAGGATGAAAATGCTGACCTGACTCAGATTCCTAGTTCGTTTTCAGGCACAGATGCTTTGAGCCAAGATGATTTAACTATTGCACCCGGCACTGACGTTGACGATGTAGTTTCTTTCAAACTTTCGCCGCAATTCAATGATAATAACGAGTTAGAAGCTGTATGTGTAACAGATATTCAACCTGCAGATAACATCGTTTCTGATAATAATGACAATAGTAACAACAACAACGATGATAACACCAATAGCAATAGTGGAAACAGTGCAAGTCAAGGTATAGGTCAGGTTGAATCGAACAAACAATAAAGCTTAGATTAACAACAAGAATTCAGTTCTTTAGACAAGAACATATCTTTTTATTAATTTCATATTTTGGTGTTATTGTGATTCTTTAGATTTGACCTCACAATGTGCTAAGGAACTACCAAACAAGCCAAGCCTAGACAAGAATTAGAAAGCTTATCAAGAATAAAGATCGTGTTTAAGTAAAGGGCATTCCATTATTAGATTATGAAAATTAAGATAGATGTCCAAAACTAAATCGTAACCAAAGCGACTCTGACTGATGTTACAATTCATTTTTAAACTCATCATGTTAGTAGCGTTTAATCTCCAAAGCAATTCCAAAAGGGTCTTGCATAATCTCTAGTTCCACGACCTGTATGCAAGACCCGATATTCTACGTATCTACAACTAGAAACAGTTATGTTATTTGTTAATTCTACAGAGATTAGTCATCTTATTTCAATGATAGCCAAAACATAAACCGATTAGGGCCTTACTTCAAAGTTATCCATTGAATGACCGTGTCCTTGTAAATGATTGTAGCAGAGATAATCAGAACATAGGGTACAACAAATTATTGCCTTTTTATTACAACCGCATGAGGTACAATACTCATTTTCTCTGATTTTAGGGATGTTATTTGCAACAAAACCGAGATGCAGATCTACAATCTCTCTTTTAATGGTCGATATTTCTGCTTCATCCTTTACGAATTCTAATAGTTTTTCACAGGCTTGGAGTTGTGAAAATATTATTTCCATATTATCAAGACACAAGTTGTATCCAGACTCTATGTAATGATATGAAACACTCTTTTTATTATTGCAACAACCGCAGATTTTGGCTTCAACTATGAATGGATTTTCAGATTTTACTAGATTCATTTAATGAAATAACATCTTCCTTTGAATACTGAAATTCGATATCAGAGAATATTAAATCTTCAATGCATCGTGCTACAAGTTTTCGTTTTAACGCTTTCGATACATCTTGTTGCAAATACATTTATTGATATGTACATTCGAATATATTTAAAAAGTGATTATTAGTTGCAACAAAATGATTTAATTTATTGCAAACCAATAATATAGTTAATCTAAATGATTAATAATACTCCTAATGACAAACAAATTTGAAGAGACTCAGTATTGTAAAAAGGGAGTCAATTTCTACCCACCATACTGGCTATTAGAGATCTTCATTAGATTAGGTGGTCAAGGTATGTGTTTGTAGCCCGCATTGTGCATGATCATGGTTACCAGATTCTCCTTAATGTCTTGTTGTTTCCTGAATCGAGTATACCTTCATTATTATAAAAGACAATTATTGTGACACTATGATACTGGCTTTCCACCCATCGTTCGTTTGTCACCACCCTCTCAAACACAAGGTTCTGTGGTGTCACTGTGCTAACATCCTCGATATTTAATTATCTAATTATTAACTGAAGTCGGTTCATTTTTGGGTCAAACCTCTTAGTTCTAGATGAAAAGAAGGAAATGCGAAATGCGGGATTAGGATTCTCTATATTTTGGCAGCCCAGATGCATTACGTCCTAAAATGCGTACAATTTATTCTATTAAGTTATCTTTTTGCAATAGTAGGTAGTAACTAGAGTGATATATGACCATCAATACAATTCTCTGTATCCTTCCCAATCGATAGTAAGGTGAGTGGCTTTTGAATTAATCTGTTGTTCTAGTTTATAATATTCGTCCATTACTTTTAATGATTGTACATTTGGATTTACTGCTTATTTCCTTCACCATCTCATTCAACACTGGCCTTGTCCTCCTTGTTATTATATTGTTTATTACTAGTTCATAGTAACAATTAATATCTTCATACCATTCTAGCTAACTTCAGCATCTTATACCAATTGTTTTTGACACCATAGTATGCGATACAAAGTATTTTAGGAGAAAGCAGGAATATAGTTTTGATTGTTGATTGTCCAAATTTGATTTGAAATTAGCCTCCATAGTAATTTTATTACTAATCACAGTAAACATTTTGCCAACTTCTCTTTCCATATTGGCATTTTCTTCACCCACATCTATAGAGTCATATTGGACTGTAGGAACGCCTATGCCGACAGCGCGGTCTGAAATTGCTGGATCTGTATTAAATGAAAAAATATACATTATTGGTGGATTTGACAACAATGGTCACAGTACTTCTACCGTAGAGACGTATGACCCTCTAACTGAAGAGTGGATTCAATCGACTTCAATGCCCAAACCGCTAGACCATGCCGCTGCGGCATCCTTTAATGGGAAACTCTATGTGGTTGGAGGGGGATATCTTGACAGGGATGCCTTATCAGATAAACTATACATATATGATTCGAATACAAATAATTGGACTCAGGGAGCAAATCTTCCAACCCCACGTGGTGCATCAACTGCCAATTTTATAAATGGGCTGCTATATGTGACCGGAGGCGTGGATTCTGAAAGAACATTGGCAAGTACTTTGGTATACAATCCTTCTCTAGACCAGTGGACAGAAAAAACGCCTATGCCAACAGCAAGAGAACATCTAACCTCAACAGTCGTTAACGATAAACTATACGTTATAGGTGGAAGAATTAATGGAATGGCTTCGAACGTTGGTGTTAATGAGGTATACGATCCAGTAAAGGATAAGTGGACTACACTGGAACCTATGCCTTCAAAAAGAGGTGGCTTATCTTCTGCTGCAATAACCGTAAATGGGTCAATCTATGTCTTTGGAGGAGAACAACCCACTGACACATTTAGCAATAATGAAAAGTTTGATGTGATATCCGGAACCTGGACCTCTGATATTAATATGCCAACTGCACGTCATGGATTGGTGGCTGTTGCAATGGACAACGTTATCTATGTAATTGGTGGGGGGCCACAACCTGGGGGCTCATCAAGTAACCTTAATGAGATATTCAATGCTGGTAAAGGATAGAGAGGTGGTTATACCTCTAACTTTGCTTCCAATTCACTTTCAATTTAAGCATTATCTTCTTCTGGCATTAGTACATGGAATCACATTCAACGTTTGAATATTCAAGTTTAATTTGACTTCTAATGAAGTATTTTTGGGACAAAATGTTTTAATTTGACCCCTTATTAACAAATGTAATGAATCTGACAAACAACACTTTAATGATTGTGATGGTGTCGTCAATTTTTGTCCTCACTGCAACCGCACTCATTGGAGTATTTTCTGGTACAGCCTCGGCTCAAATAGTAACTGGAACTCCTGGTGAAGTAGGGACTAAAAATAATTCTGAAGATTATTATGCTCCACTGAACGATACCGGTCCTGAAACAATTAATTCACTTGCAGCTATTGAGGGTAGCAATGCAGACTTATTTGGCAATGATACCAACATAAGCAATCCAAATATTACAGCAGCTGACGCTGGAACAGTAAACAAACAAGAAGATTGTCTGCGATTATCGAATCAATCTGCCGTTGATTGTCCATAATTTCCTTTTTTTTGTTTTCGTAAATCGATTATCTTGTCATAAATGAGAAAAAATCATGCTCTCCTTTTTTGAATATTTTCTATACTCATAACAAGTTGCTTTAATCAAATAATCATATTGGACTACAGCTAAACCTCACATTTCCTTTAACTTTTACACGCATTTACCACACATTCACCTCAGAGGGATATTTTCAGAATTTATTTTTTAAATTAATTTAGTTTGGTCCAAAAAGGGTGTCTTTCCCTAATCTTGTTCCTTACGTTCACAGCCGCATAAACCCCTCTCATACAATGATACTATCAAAAACAAATTCAAATCCACATCTTGTGTCATCGCTACACAGTTGTGAAAAATAATCTTCTTCTATATCCATAAATTATATTCATCATTGTCAATTATGGCATTTTCTATCTGTATTGTAAACAGTCAATTGCATTAAGATGTGCATCTTCCTATGATCTATATCGTGGAGCCTTTGCAATATGCCTTAGAATGTGTATTACTAAATAGAATGTAGCTAGATATCGGACATAATTCTGTAAAAGATTTCGCCTATTAAAAACTTTCAAAATATCTAAAAATATGTAAATATTCCATAATAGAATAAAAAAAATTATAAACTTTTTATGTGAGTATGATTTTATTTAGTAATTATGCAGAAAACTAAAACTGTATCGTTCGATCCATTCAAAAACGGAGTAGACAGTTTTGTCGTCCAACTTTATACAATGTGTACGTCAAACCCAGATAAAGAAACTTGGAGTTTAGATGAAATTTACGAAGCCCGGTACCCAAATTCCACTCAAGACAAGTCAAAAAATATGGTAATTCTAAAAAATAGCCTAAAATGGTTAAAATCAAAGGAAGTTATCGAATATCCAAACAATAATTCAATTAAACTAATAAAATATAGGTTAAGCAGTCTGATTGACGGAGTCTGAAATTTGGATAATATTTTTTTTGTTTCTTGAAGTGATATTTCATTAATATTTTGGAATTAATGTCTTTACTGCCTCTCATTTTTATCCCTTATTTTTAAAAGCGTAAAATGTCTCATAGATTGATTACCTAAAGGCATTAATCCATTCCATAGGTAACAATCAACGACCATATTTTGGTTGACTTGAGATCTTTGTTAAATAAATTCTTCTCCTGCTTGCTGTTGACTTGGCTTTGACATTACTAGAAACTAAAATCAAACTTCCACGTAAGCAAAGTTTTTGAAGGTCATGATTGCGGTGACTCGAAAATGATACCGATTTTCCTATTGGTAATAGTGATAATAATAATGGTGATGATGTTTGATGAAAGGTGGTCTCCTCTTTGAATCTTTCTAGATCTTTGTTATGTTCTATCAATAAGTCATTGTCATTGAAAATATCATTTCTGTATCATTTTTTGATTTAGCTCCTATAGCCTAGCCTAGCCTAGTATAGTTAATGGTAACTTGATTTATCATTTTTAATTACGATATTTTATCCATAGGAGGTGGCAAGTATTCTATAAAATATTCAGATTCCTATTGGATGTTGATAAATAACATTATTGTAATTGGGAATAATTAGGATGATCTACTTACTTTAAATGAAAATTACTATAGTAACAAATATCTAATAAATTATCACTCAACAGGGTTAATACAAGAGTACAAATTATATCCTCCTGATCTTTATCACAACCATTATCAATTTGGAATCATTGGTTCTTTGGTTTATTAAGATCTACCTTCATCTTGCTTAAAAGCCCTTTATCAAATCCCTTCAAGTGGATTTTACCTTACTTTTTACTTTCTTGTTATTTAGCCCAAGTAGGCAGGTTTGGTTTTTTGTGGTGATTAAGAAGTACTGATAATCTAGGTAAACAGATTAAATAATTATTGCGATAGAGGTGCATTTTAAGAAATGAAAGGGGCTCAAATTTATGGCTGTACGAATAATATTCCAAATCGAAGATAAAGTCGATAATTGTGAATTGGTTGTCCGCTAGCCAATTTTGATTAACACTCTCTCGGTCCAAATCAAATTGTATACCCTTTATCATGTCTGCAATTACTGTCTTGTCCAATAAGATAATGGTACTTTTTGATATAGAAAATTAGAGTATCATATTTCAAAATTGAACTCAATTGAATGTTTATATAATTATTAATCGTTATCCATATTGTGATATTATAGACAATGAATATCATTGAAAATGAAATACCATACCTGGTAGAGGCAAGAACTTGCGGGTGTAATGAAAGGGGGAAAAGTGTTTCATATCATTTTATTGAATCGTCTCATGCCTTGTGTATGAACAAAGTAGAATTGATCTCCGGTCAGATCCAAGCTTGTGAAAGGTTATTGAAATTAGCCAAAGAAGATGGTGAGATTGCTTTGTTAACAGATGAAATTTCCAAATTGAAATTGGCATTAGAAATAATACAACATAAATAAATAATTCCAAAAAGAAATTTCCACTTGATTTCCTTTTTATAGGTTTATGTGACCGTCTCTCGATCTCTTTTATGCACTACAGACTGAACCTTCATAAATGATATGATGTTATTGTTTAAGAATTTCCTGTATTTCATTTTAACTATGTATCCTCAAGTTAAATCTGCTTGCTCCCTTTGTCAATCATATATTACGTAAATTATGACCGGGTATGGAAATACCCTTTAAAGTGATTATTTGTAAGAACATAATCAAGGTAGTTCTAATTTATATGTTTGAAAAGCATATCTTTATCATGACTGATATCAGATGCAACATTATCCCCGAACCGCATCGCGATCGAAAAGCCGTATTTAGACAATCCACATTAAAGAGTCCATACATTGATGGAGATGACTATGAAGACGTTCAATCTATAAAGATCTCTTATATCTGTGGTAATTGCGACTTTATTCTTGCAAAAAATATTCATTCAGATCAGATTGTCCAACTTTTAAGTACAAATAGTAAAGGATTAAACATTGTACTACAGTGCCCAGAATGTAAAGAATTCAATGAATTGAATTCGGACACACATCCTTCTTAATTTGTTTATCATAAATCCATGATAAGAAAATTTCGGTTTTAATCTAAATCACTCTGTCATTTTGTTTCTTAGTCAAGACACGTTATCCACTCATGGGATAGACTGATGTAGAAATTACTAATCTATATGTTGTTTATTTTTACACTTATTACAAAAATAATGGATGCCTCACACTTTACAACATAAGACATTTCTAGGGATTTTGTAATGTTTTAAGGCTTTAGATTACACTATACTCTTTAATAAGGTGTCAACTTATTTTGATGGTTTTTATCAAATTATTTTTCTCCCTACTCCACAGCCAAATATCTTGGAGAGCCTGCCGAATGGAGCTTTGGACTATTTGTTATTTGATGGATTGGAATAAAAAGTATTGGATACGGAATTTGGGCAGTATTATTTAAATAAGAGTAATTACATTTTATATAGAAAAATATAGATACCTTTAATACCTTTTCTGATTAAGATTGGTTGGAAAGGAAAGATAAAACAAGATTGTCTGGAAAGTCCCAACTAATTGATAATGATCATGCCATGTCTACACTTGACTTTGGCACCATGGAGTTTATGAAATGGTTAATGGAAGTAGAGACCGGATCAAAAGAGTGTCTAATAATAGTTAAAGATTTTTTCGAAAACAAATATGTGATTTTGTTTGATAAGAATATTTCTAGTTCGGTTATAGTTTGTTACAGAGAAAGCATGCCTTGGTGTATTACTTGTGATACAGATGACTGTGGTCATGTGGGATTCGCAATATGCCTTAAACAACACTATGATAGAAACGATCAAATTATTTGCTGATTAAATCGTATATTTAAGGAGCATCGGTCTTTTTTCCTGTGTTCGATGGTGGCGATCCTTTACCCTTGTCCCGATCTTTTCTATATCTCTCAGTAAATTTCCAACCATATTTAATAACATAGGGTGAAATGAACGTGGTGATGATCGTCATAGTTCCTACCATTGGTAATATGAAGGAACTTGCAGCTCCAACATCTATTCCACCCTTTGCTACCACCAATGCGATTTCTCCACCTGATGAAGACAATCCTACAGCGGCACGTGTTGAAGATAGCTTACTCACACCTTGTATTCTGGAGGCGAGGTAGACTGTTAAGAATTTTGCACCTATTGAAACCCCAATTAGTACTAATGCTGGGATTATAAACTGTGGAATAAGTCTAAAGTCCATCAGTGCTCCAACAGAGACAAAAAATAATGCTGCAAAAATATCTTTAACCGGTGTGGCCAAAACACTAGTTACAGCATGTGACCTAGACTCTGCTATTAGGACGCCGGCAAAGAATGCTCCAGCTGCCACTGATATTCCCAACTGAAAAGATATGAACGCAAATCCAAAAGCAACGCCGACGGCTGCGACAATTAATACATCATGTTGATTGGTTCGTGCAACAATGTCTATTAATTTTGGAACTATCTTTGATCCTACAAGCAGTACTCCAGCAATAAATCCCATAGTGATTGCTATTGATGTAATGACCTCATTGACGGAAATATCTCCGCTCACTCCAGCAGATTGGAATATAGCTAACAAAGAGATAACAAGAATATCTTCTATGATAGCAGTACCTAGTATCAAAGTGGCGGCTTCATCTTTCATCATGTTGAGTTCTCCTAAAACTCTCATAACGATGACTGTACTTGTTACTGATATTGCTAATGCTATAAACAAACTATCATAGAATCCAAGTCCTAATGCCTGTGCGGTAAAGAATCCTATTGCTAATGTTCCGAAGGCTTCGCTAGTTGCTATGATGATGGCTTTCCTGCCTATTCTTCTTAGTTTCTGTATGGGGAATTCCATACCTACTGTAAAGAGTAACAAGATTACACCCATTTCGGCAAATAAATTAAGGACATCTGAATTATGAATAAGGCTAAAGGGTGGAGTATAAGGACCGATAATAATACCTGCAACAATAAACCCAATTACGACAGGTTGTTTTAGTCTGTAAAAAATCAAAGTCATTACAGAAGCGATTATCATTATGACTGCAAAATCTTGTAAAATTTGTTCAATCGGTATTTCCACAACAAAAGTTGTCGTTTACGTTATTTAAATAATCACGCTAGTCCAAATTTGGCCAATTTAGTTATTGATACCAAACAGTTGATTTCATCTTTCTTTCTTTAAATAAAGTAAATCCGAAACTTGATGGTTATCTGTTCTGGAAAATATGGCAACAAAAAATACTTTTTGCCTCATACAGTAAGATAAATAATACAAAGAGATACAATATGGATCCTTTGATCTTAGATTAACGATGGCGTTGAAGCCTATTCTATTCCTCATATAATTTTTGACCAATTCTTTAGCATCTGTCTTTTCCATGTAATTTTGAAACTTTTGGGAGAAAAGCATGGCATTGAAAACAATTCATGCTTGTAACTTCTACATAAAGTTTCCTATTTACTGTTTTCTAAGGCTGAAAAAGTATGAATTGATGCTGAAAACATTTTTTTATATGCTAAAAAATCGTCATTTTAAGCGAAATTGTTTGGGTCTTTATATCTTGATATTTATTTTCTATTCAGGTTGGCTGCTAGGTTATACAATCTCTTATCTATGAAATCCTTAGTTATCATTGTAGGTGATTCTATCTTTAAATCCCGAGGGAGAATTTTGTTTATTTTGATAAATAATTTAATCTTGTCATTTGTATTTTCTTCGTAAATACACTTCATGATCATACGTTTAACCGTATTTACATTAATCATACTATACTAATGATAACAATGTTTATATTCATATCCATTACCTTAGTTTTGGATAGACGAGTTTAATTCTTTAAATTAAGTTATGTCTACAAATAATCAAATTGGATGTGGTTGATTGTTCTTCTTTAGGTGAAATTAGGAAAAACATTGATTCAATAGACATGGAAATTGTTTCACTATTAGTTAAACGAGGTAAATATGTACAGCAAGCCGCGAAATTTAAGAGTGATTATTCTAATATTGAGGATAAAAAGAGGGTTGACGACATTATTGACAAAGTTACAAACTATTCACGAGAATTGAATTTTGATCCTACTGTGATAGGAAAAATATACTCTTTTCTGATTGAGGTTTATATTCAATTTGAAAAGAAGAAGTTTCTAAATCCCTAGCAGTCATACATTTTATTCTTTGATGCAAATCTTATTCATTTCGTTCCACTTCATATGCCCAAGAATTTATCTTTCTTCTTTAAATGGTGCTTTGGATATTAAAATTTCTATAACCTTTTACTAGATTTTCTTTGCCTAGTGAAGAAAACAATGCATTAATTATAAGGTTGCCTATTTTGGATATCTGATTAGATCTGGTCGGCCTGACCCTTCTTTTAACTATGCTGCCTTATAAGTTGAATCGTGAAATATAATCGATTTTAATAAAATACAAATATTAATTCAGTCAAAGATATAATTGGAACTAGATCGTTAATGAAAATATCAGATAGGATTAGTCGAGTTGAATATGCAATTCGAGATATTATGTTACATGCAAAAGAATATCAAAAAACAGGAAAAGAAATTATGTATTTAAACATAGGTGACCCCGTAGCTTTTGATTTTAAAACTCCGTTGCATATTAAGAATGCCCTAGTGGATGCACTTGCTAGTGATAATGATTATTATACTGATTCTGAGGGCTGGAATGAACTTAGACGATCTATTGTGGGGAAGGAAAAAGACAAAAAGGGTCTGGACTTGACCCCCGAAGATGTTTTGGTTACAAATGGAGTATCTGAGGGATTGGATATGGTTATGGGTTCTATAGTTGAAGATGGCGACCAGGTTTTGTTACCCGGACCATATTATCCTCCATATTCTTCTTATGCAAAATTTTATGGTGGTAGAATAACTGAATTTGAGATACATGAAGATGGTACACCTAATTTGGATGACATAAAAAATAAGATTTCATCAAGATCGAAGGCGATTTGTATCATTAACCCTAATAACCCTACAGGTGAGGTTTTTAGTCGTAAGAGTCTAAAATCTTTGATAGACATAGCTGCCGAAAATAACTTGTATATTATTTGTGATGAAATTTACGATGAAATTGTTTTTGATGATGAATTTAGTGGGATTGGGAGTGTTTCAGGAGACGCCCCAGTTGTACTTCTCAATGGATTTTCCAAGACTTATTTGATGACCGGATTGCGATGTGGATATGTATGCATGAATAACAATTCCAGACAACTCGATCCACTAAGGCAAAATATTTTTAAACTTGCGCGGGTTAGAATCGCATCTAACTTTCCGGTTCAAATTGCTGCAAATGCTGCTTTACACGGTTCACAAGAACATTTGCCCATAATGGTACAGAAATTAAAGAAAAGAAGAGATTTGGTTTACAAAAGACTTAATGAGATCGATGATGTGGAATGCACCAAACCAAAAGGTGCCTTCTATATGTTCCCGAAAATACAATTGAGCAATAGATGGAAAAATGATTTAGAATTTGTAATTGATTTGCTAAATTCCACTGGCGTTTTAACGGTCCACGGATCGGGATTCGGAAACTCGGGAACGGGTCATTTTAGAATTGTATATCTACCACAAGAGGAAATACTAGAAAAATCTATGGATAAAATCCAAGCATTTATCAAAAAAAAGTCGGTATGATGTTGATGCCGTTGATGACATTGTATTTCAATTTATAGAAATTTATCTTGCCTCTTTCTTCTCCCAAAGTAAACAAGCACTAGACCTATGGCGTACATTGCTATCGTAAATTTTTCATTAGTTATTTCAGAGTTGAAAAAATTATCAACAAAAAACTCTGGCCCTAATTCTGTTGATATGAGAATAAGGTTTCTAATTAATATGATGGTTGCCATTATTATGAATAGTACCCCAAGTGGGAACATCCATTCTTTACGTCTGTCTCTGATTCTCTTATCTATCTTATCAAAGTCCATTTTATAAGCTATTATATGAAAAAAACTGTTTATACCAGCTTTATCCCTGGATGTTTTATTTTATTTTGCTTCGAAGCATTAAGTATCATCGGAGTCATGACTTCCGCTTGATAAGATAATGAGAGTGGGCCCAAATAAATCGACCTAAGACCATTTATTTCTGACACTAGATCCGAGATCTTTGCTAGAGATTCTTTGTTATCAGTGCAAATAAAGTGTCGGCATCAAGTGTGGCTTCTATATTTTTAAGTTTTATTTCGGAAATTGTATGGAAAGCTGAAACTATTATTTTATTGCATTTTGGTAAATTTTCTGCAACCAACGTCCCGGCAGATTTTTTCCCTTCTTGAAAAGGAATATAATAAAATCCATCCTGGTTTCTACTCATAGGAACTATAGGCGAAACCACAATGCAATTGTCATCAATAATGTTTGCTATTTCCCCACATGTGCTTTGGATATTTTCATAAGGGATGGAAAGTATCAATACGTCGCTCTCCTTCGCTACTGAGAGGTTATCGTTGCCCCTGATAATTCCTTTGACTTTATCAGCATATTTGCTATTTTTTATATTTTTCATATGATTTTCTGAGGCTGTTTGAGCTTTTTGTTTGTCTCTTGAGCCCAGTATGATTTCATGGTTTGCACACCATCTTAAAGCAAACCCTTCGCCCATGCCACCAGTTCCTCCTATGATTCCAACTTTCATATTAATGTGTTAGATATTAAGTTCTGATATATTAAAGCACGTTTGGATAAGAAATTGATGAGTTCTAACCCTAAGATTAAATCAGTTGCTATATTGAACCCCTTTTTTTAAATTATAACAGAAATTTATCCTGTGAGAATTAAAGTCTAGAGCATCTCGCAGCTGATTTTACTATTCTCTGTATTGCTTTTTCATCCTCTTTTTCATCCTCCATTGTTAGGTTATTATTTATTCAATCATCGAATCAATTTGATTACTTAATTATCAGATTTGTAGACCTGGTTTAAATTGTCGATTAATCCTGTCTTGTCCTTTGATATTTATGACTTAAGAATACATCAAAGAAACCTTATAAATAATGACTTTTTACACACCACACAATTACAATTACTGGAATCTTTATGAATAGTTTAATATTGAAATAATTTTTAATATATTTTAAGTAAATTATGTCGCTTATTATTTTCATGAGGCATGGTCAAGCCTATAACAATGTCAAAAGACTGTTAGTTGGAAGAAACCTTGAATCTCACTTGACCGAATTAGGTCGAAAACAGGTAAAACAAAGCAGCGAATTATTAAAAACAATTCCGATTCACAAAATTTACTCTAGCCCCGTAATTAGGACTGTAGAAACCGCAGAAATTGCATCTGATACGCTAGGTTTGGATTACGCATTAGATGAAAGATTATTTGAAATCGAATTGGGAAAATTAGTTGGGCTTTATTATGATGATGTTTTATCTGCTCACGGTGACTTGTTTGCAAAATTTTATTCGGATAACGATGACGAAAACTCCTTACTCGAATTTGAAGTGGAATCCTTTGGCTCTGTAAGGGAAAGAATTCGAAATTTACTACACGAATTTGTCGAAAAACATGTAAATGAAAATATACTCTTGATTTCCCATTTGGATCCCATCAAAGCTGCGATTTCGCTGGCTATGAACATAAAGCCTTCATCAGTATATAGCGTTCAAGTCCCTAATGCCTCTATAAACGTATTAAAGAATTATCAAGATAACCTGTCATTATGTGGTCTTAATATTTTAAATATGGAACGCTATCTCACTGAATTTTGATTTCATTATTTAAATTTGATTTCATTTGTTATTTCTTTGATTGTGCGTTTTAAATTTACCAAATTCGCATAGCAAAAACCTTAAATGACAGAAAGATTCACCAATCCAAAGAGAGTGGAGATTGAGGTATGGCTTTTTCCTCTATTAACAAAGTATTGTTGATTTTCATATTTAGTTCTATGGCCGTAATAAGTATTCAAAGTATACTGCAAATAGTTTATGCTGCAGAGGGTGGAGAGACTGTAATCCGTAGAGTTGAGATCTGGGGTTTATTTTATAGAATGATGGTTGCAGCCTTCATAGTTGGGGCTATAGTTCAGGGTTTGAATGTTTATATTTCTTGGAGATTTAGGGAGTCTAATCCCCGTTTCAAAAATATTGGTAAAACTGGAGGTCAAATTTAGTGGGGCACAGTACTCCGGAATGGGTGTATATAGGCGCCGTTACCGCGATCCTTATTTGGGTGGGGGCAGAATCATGGAATATAGAACATACTTTAGAGTATGCACCGCCCAACTCAGAAACCGTAAGAGTAGTTGGTCAGCAATGGTTTTGGTCATTTGAGCATGCTGATGGTACTCAAGAAATAAATGAGCTCCACGTAAAGGAGGGGATACCTTACAGATTCGAGATAGTTTCAAATGATGTCGTTCATAGTTTTAGCGTGCCTGATTTTGCTATGCTCATGGACGCAGTTCCTGGGAGAGTTAATACAATGTGGAATGTATTCGATGAACCAGGTGAATACCTAATTGAATGTAGAGAATATTGCGGTATGCTACATCAGGATATGAGAGCAAGATTATTTGTTGAACCTAATACTGATAATGCTACTGCTGTTACAAGCGGATCTGAACCGACAATATCTCAAGGCACTGGAACTGCTACGGTAATTGCACCGGGTGGAGGCGAAGTAGGGACTACTGGCAGTGGGACTATGAGAGTAGTTGAACCAGGAAATATGACTCAGACGACTGCCAATGATTCTGCTGCTGGCAATAATGCAACAAGTGGCAACGGCACTTCTTCCGGAAATGCTTCCTCAACAGCTGCTGCCTCTGGTCCGACACTGTCTATTCCCGCTGGTGCTTCAACTGCTGGAAATCCAGCTTATGCTCCAGACACTTTAACAGTTAAAAAAGGAGATGTGATCACAGTATCAAACGATGATACTGCTCCTCACACTGTAACCAATGGAGCTAGTCCTGGTGATGCTGATGCTGGTAAATTGTTCGATACTAGCATAATCATGCCTGCAGCAACAGCACAAATAGATACGGCTACCGTGGATGCAGGAGAGCATCCTTTCCATTGTACTGTGCATCCCTTTATGACAGGAACACTGACGGTACAATAGCCGCCTTTTTTCGTTTTTTGTTTTTTTGAAACAAATGGATATAGATATTATAATAAAAACAATAATTATTTTTGATATTTCTGATTATTGACACTTTTTTATACATTTTAATATATTTTGTCAGAAGGAGGGATCCAAATGCTTTTATAGACTCGTTCCAATTTTATTGGATATAGGGGTGTTATTGTCAAGAAAATGGTTCTAGAATTAAAAAAACCTCGACCCATATGGGAGATCATATTTTCTACCCATCATACTGATATCGGGTTATTGTATATTATTGCCTCAATGACGGCACTATTTGCTGGAGGTGGTCTAGCTATGGCGATCAGGGCCGAATTATTTTTGCCTGGCATACAAATATTCTCTGGCCAAGCAGATTTTGCAAGATTTTTCACGGTCCATGGGACAACTTTATTGTTTTTATGGCTGATCCCATTTGCTTCTGGGGTTGGTAATTATCTAATCCCTATTATGGTTAGATACAAAGATATGGCATGGCCAAAACTCAATGCTGTCGCATTTTGGATGATTCCTCCATGTATGTTCTTGGTTTGGGGAGGATTCTCTGATACGACTTGGAATGCCTATCCGCCATATTCCATATTAAAAGCTCCAGGCCCTGCCGCGGATATGTGGATAGTCGGATTAAAGTTGTTGGGATTGTCATCTGTACTAGGAGCCATTAATTTCACTGTTACTATATTAAAAATGAAGCATCCCGACCTGCCGTTGATGAAAATGTCACTTTTTGCCTGGGCAACGTTGGCGACTTCACTAATGATTATTGTAGCTATTCCTACATTTGCAGCATCATTGGTAATGCTCTATACGGATAGGTTGGGAGTAACAGGCTTCTTTAATCCGGAAATGGGTGGAGATCCTATAGCGTATCAGCACTTGTTCTGGTTCACATTCCATCCGGAAGTCTACATATTTGTGCTTCCTGCAATTGGTATGATGTATGAGGTAATTCCTACCTTCTCAAGGAAGCCTCTATTTAGCTACTATTCCGGTGTGGTGGCGTTGATAGTTATCTCGATCATTGGCTTTGGTTCATGGGCGCACCACATGTTCGCAGTCGGAATGAGTTTTACCGAAAAGACCGTTTTCATGGTTGGGACTTTAGCTGCGGTACCCTCGTCTGCCATGCACGTCTTTAACTTTTTAGCTACCATGTGGGGTGGGAGGATCAAATTTGCTGCACCAATGCTGTTTTCGGTAGGAGCCATATTGCTATTCTTCTCTGCGGGAGCGGGAGGTGTTGTTAATACCGCAATGCCACTAGACTTCTTGACTCATGATAGCTATTGGGTAGTCGGGCATTTCCACTTGTTCGTAATGGGAACGATATCATTGGCGTTTACCGGGTTCATCTACTATCTATTCCCGTTGATAACAGGAAGAATGTATGATACTAAATTGGCGAAAATACATTTCGTAATGACATTTGTCGGAATAGCAGTAATATTTGGGATCCAACATATTCTGGGACTATACGGGTTGCCCAGAAGAGTTGTGGATTACCTGCCGATACCAGAGCTAATTATTATGAACCAAATAGCTAGTTTTGGAGGTTGGGCGATAGGCGCATCTTATGCACTATTCTTGTATAACATGATAAAGTCTGCAATGTTTGGTAAACCAGCTAATCCAAAGGACCCATTCGAATTAGGAACCGGAGTTGAATACTACTATGACTACGCACGACGAGAACCACATCACTAGAACGTCGCCTAAGCGATTCATGAAGGGGTTGATAATTATTGTCATCACCCTCAGTTTCCTGGGAACTATTACTATAGTATTTTGGGAAGAGACCGCCAGCGTCCCACCGCCTGTATCTGCACCACCACCTGCACCACCACCTGCTCCAATTAACGCCCCAGGGGCGGCATCTGAAACAGGGAGTACCGGTGCGACAACTACATCAAATGCTGCTGCACCTGCTTCAGGTCTTTCAATCTCCATTCCTGCTGGTGCTGCAACTCCTGGAAACCCGTCTTACGCACCTGACACATTAACAGTTAAAAAAGGAGATGTAATCACGGTGACAAACGATGATACTGCTCCTCACACTGCAACAAGTGGCGCTGGACCCGAGGATCCTAACTCTGCAAAACTATTTGATACAAGCATTATCATGGCCGGTGATAAAGCACAAATAAATACAGATAGTTTGGAACCAGGGGACTATGATTACCATTGTACTGTACATCCATTCATGAAGGGAACGATTACAGTAACATAATTTTTTTTGTACAGTCGATATAAGACCGATCAAAAAAAAAACAAAGCCATGAATTACGATAAGTTTCTTCAGATTTTTTCAATTGGTACCTTATGCGTATTGTTTGGATTGATGACCCTCGGGGGATACGTTAGTTCTTCAGGTGTAGGCTTGTCTTGTCCGAATTGGCCATTATGTCCACACGGGTTGATTCCTTCCTATGAGTTTTTGATAGAATATATTCATAGAACAACTGCTGCTTCTACCGGACTCTTGGTATTTTTGACCATGATATTTGTACTTCGGGGAAAACATTCTCTCAAATCGACCAAGATGTTTTCAATCATAGCAGCAGCTGCCGTTGTGGGCCAAATAACATTGGGGGCAATTGTTATTAATGAAAAATTGCATGCAGATCTGGTAACTGCCCACTTGGGTTTGGGCTTGGTCTTGTATAGTAGCATGATATATGTTGTGATAAACATATTCTATACAAATCTTAAACTAAAATCCTCACTAAGTTCGTCTAAGTCGTCCACAGGTGATAATAGTAATACTCCTGAAGTAAGTTCCCCAACTTAGCAATAGATGAATTGTAATCTGGAATGCCATCATTTTCTGTAAAAACATGAAGAAAGAAAAAAAAACGATTTCAGTAAAAAATCTTAGATCATATTTTATGATGGTTTTTTTGGCGTTGTCGATGTATTCCTCGATTCCCACACACTTTTTTTCCGCAGATGCTCATATCGATCGTTTTGCTTCGTATAATGCCTCTGGAATGGGAATAGGTGATAAATATTATGTAATACAACAGTTAGAACCAGAATATGTAAAACCTAATGAGCCATCAAAAATTATGTTTAGTATCCAGGATAAACACGGTAGGGACGTTCACGATGTTACGGTCTTGGTTGAAATATATTCTATAAACAGAGAACGCGTATTAGTGATCCCCTGGACCACACTCGAAACAGGAGATTTCAATATTCCATTTGTATTTACAAAAAATGGCAATTATCAAATTGTATTGAGTATACTAAATGAAGACGTGGCAAGTCGCAAAACACTTGATCCGATTCCTCCACCTCGAACTATCCTGAATGATACTATAAACTGCAATTGTGAAAGAGCTGTATTTAATGTTTCTATAACCGAGACTTTTGGATTAATCTCTACTATTGCCGTATATGGTACAATTTTTGGGGCTATCATTATTTTGGGTATCGTATTAATCTGGATTTTTGTTAGTAGAAGAAAAAACAAGTCCAAACCTGTCTAAAGATGAATTCATTAATAATCAGCATCTTTTCGGATTTGTTTGTAACAAGAGTTTTACAGGATACCTAATTATGTGACATTGAGGAGATAATCATTGAGTGAAGGGTGATAGCGATTACAATTTATTCGTTATCTATGAATCTGGTTTCCAAATCTATATGGAATTAACAATATCTTTTAATCCTTTGTGACGATAACCTGGGTACTAAACAAAGGGTTAATTTTATTTCAAAAGGATATTAAAAAAAAGTTACTCTTTATGAACCAATCCTATAGGTGGATCTCTTTTTCTCAACAGTTCGCATTTATAATCTACTACTTTTCCACCAACTTTGAATCAGTCCCTTACCATGAAGGATAAAATTTGGCTTGGGGTTTTCGAACGTCTTTTGGAGTAATATTATGGTAAGCAGGTATATTTGATAAGGTCAGAAAAGAAAACATCTTGTCTCTGTTTACTTCCTTTTCATTTATGGCGACGGAAGCAGCATCACAAAATAGTTGTAAATCAGCGTCGTTGTGCTGTCAATATCTATTTTAATATTAATCATCAATTCGTTTTAGTTGTATTTATATTGGTGTTTGCCTTTTTTTCTTACTATGAATAAATTAAAGAAAATCTCTTTAATTTTTACATTAAGTACCTTTGTTATAGCGCTACTTGCATTAGTAACTTTAAACGCCTTATTTATAGTGGGTGGAGTTGCTAGTTTTGTGATGGCTTTATTTTATCTGTATTTACAGAGGGCTAGACAATCATTCAAGAAAGATTTGTTGGATGCAATGAAATAACCATTCAATTATTTTTTGATTGAATGGTTATTATCCCAAAGGAAAATATTACCCATAGAGAAAATTCAAATATTCTACTACACAGGTGGTCTTCCTCCGGCTTTGATTCATATCTTTGAAGAGAAAGATATTTTGATGTTTTCTAAGTCTTAGGTATCTATACCAATCAAATAGTTGTTCTTGTATCTTGTAGTTTGCCAATTCACAATTATCGTGTTCTCGTTTCTATTAGTGGTATTTTTATTGGTGTTACTTGCCTGTTAAGAATAAGAAATCTGTCCTAATTTTTATACATTCATGTTTTAGAGCATATGTATTATATGATGTGAACTGAACTGAACTAGTCTATCGTACTAACTATCATTTCACCATCATCTAGAATGTAAGACCGTTTGTCCTTTAACTAATAGAAGTTTTTCTTCTTAACCTGCTGACACGTTACCGCGATCAAATTATCTCTTCTTTGGATACTTCGAAATGTCCTAAACCCCGCAACCCATAAGGAAATAAACAATCATTGGTATATCAATTGTGCAGGAATGTGACTTGTCTCGTACATATATTGTAAAAGTCAGGTTTGATCCCAGTGGTCAATTTGTGGTTGATGAGGCAACAATGGAGATCAAAGTTTCATTAAGATGTGTTCCTGTTAAAGGGAAGGCAAATAAGGAGCTAATAAATATCATTTCAAAGCATTTTAAGATAGGACCTTCAAATATTAAGATAATCCATGGATTATATTCTAAGAATAAGGTGATTCAGATCGTCTGATTCTTATACTCACCAAAGTTGTTTAATTAGGAATGGTAATGGGTCAAAGTTTTAAGCTGTGACTTGAATTTGTTTAATAAAATTTATCGGTGTCATATCTAAAAATCTTTTGTGATGTGATTGTTATCAAAAAGAGATCATATATCAATGCATATAGAGAATAAAATAGTCTGTTACTCTGTTTGTTTTTCCAATAATCTTTGTATTATCTTTTCACCTATTACTGCTGATGCTAATTCTTGTCCTTCTTTGGTTTGGGCTGCAATATGTGGAGTGCACACTATATTATCAAGTTCTAGTAACTCTTTGTTTGTAGGAGGTTCGACTTCATAAACGTCTAGAGCTGCTCCACCTATTCTTTTATTTCTTAAACAATTCACAAGTGCCTCTTCATCTATTACTTCCCCTCTTGATGTGTTGATCAAGAATGCATTATTTTTCATTCTTGACAACATTTCTTTGTCTATGAGATGCTTTGTTTGTTCAGTATATGGAACATGACAAGTTATAAAATCTGAACTTTCCACCAACGTCTTGAGGTCTGTTGTAATGAGGGAAACTTCTTGAACAAAGCTCTTATCAATTGGAACCACATCATATCCTATCAGGTTCATTCTTAACCCCCTTGCTAGTCTGGCTACATTTCTTCCAATCTTTCCTAATCCAATAATTCCCAAATATTTACCTTTTAGTTCTACTCCAATTAGATCTTTTTTAATCCATTTACCATTCTTGGTAGCATTATTGGCAATGGGTATATTCCTGCTTAGTGAGAATAGAAATCCTAATACTAATTCAGAAACTGCGTTGATTGAAGCCTCCCCTGCATTAATTACTTCGATATTGTTATTTTGGGCTTCATTTGTGTCTATATTATCCAGACCTACTCCTACTCTTGCTATTATTTTTGCTCTCTTTGCATTTTGTATTACCTCTTTTGTTATCTTGGTCCTACTGCGTACAACAATCACGTCAAAGTCTTTCACTTTAGATATTAATTCTTGATTTGTTATCTCAGGTAAATAATCAACAGTGAGTCCCGCCTTTTTTAAAATCTCCATTCCCTTTTCGTCAATGGAGTCACATACTATTACACTGCCATCAATTTGCATATTTGAAAACTTTTTAATGGGAATATATTGATTACCTTTTTATTTTAAGGAAAATGTTTCCAATGTTAGGTAGACCTAACTGACTCGACGAATCTATTAGCATACTTATGTGTTTCTTTGGTCAATAATTGTATTAATAATAAAAATACTTATAATACATAACGCCGTTATTAACGGTATGACCTCAAAAGAACTAGATATGGATTATAGTAAATATGATTTCAAAGATTCCACCCAACTTTATGTATATTTAAGTAAAAAGGGCCTTTCTAGGGGTACGGTAGAAGAAATAAGCAAAATGAAAGGGGAACCTGATTGGATGCGTGATTTTAGATTAAGGTCATATGATGTTTTTATGAGTAAACCAATGCCAAACTGGGGAGGAGACTTGTCTCACATAGATTTCCAGAATATTTATTATTACGCTAAGGCTGCTGAAAAGCAAAGTAAGAACTGGGATGATGTTCCAGAGTCAGTTCGAAATACCTTTGAAAAGTTAGGTATACCGGAAGCAGAAAGAAAATTCTTAGCTGGGGTAGGTGCACAATATGAATCAGAAACAGTTTATCATAATTTGCGTGAAGATCTAGAACAACAGGGTGTAATATTCTTAGATACTGATACCGCAGTCAAAAAATTTCCTGATTTATTAAGAAAGCATTTTGGAAAAGTTATTCCGCCAGAGGACAATAAATTTGCAGCACTTAATAGCGCTGTATGGTCAGGCGGTTCATTTATTTATATTCCTCCAAATGTAAAAGTGGATTTACCATTACAAGCATATTTTAGAATTAATGCTGAAAATATTGGACAATTTGAAAGAACTTTGATTATTGCAGATGAGGGTGCCGATGTTCATTATATTGAAGGATGTACTGCACCTGTCTATTCTACCGAGTCATTACATTCTGCTGTAGTCGAATTAATTGCAAAAAGAGGAGCACGAATTAGATATACCACTATTCAAAATTGGAGCAAAGATGTATACAACCTGGTTACAAAGAGAGCATACGCTTATGAAAATGCATCCGTTGAATGGATAGATGGCAATCTAGGTAGCAAACTAACGATGAAGTATCCTGGCGTTTACATGTTGGGTAAGAATGCTCATGCCGAAATTGTGTCCGTGGCCTTTGCAGGAAAGAATCAACACCAGGATGCTGGTGCAAAAGTGGTCCATCTCGCACCCCATACTACATCCCGAATTACTAGTAAATCTGTGAGTAAGGATACAGGAAGAACCACTTATAGGGGATTATTGCATGTAGCAAAAGGAGCCTATGGAGTAAAATCAAATGTTCGATGTGATGCATTATTACTTGATGAATTTTCAAGGACTGATACATATCCATATGTTGAAGTAAATGAAGAGGACGCAACCATTACTCATGAGGCAACTGTAGGAAAAATTGGTGATGAGCAAATTTTTTATTTAATGAGTAGGGGCTATTCTGAATCTGACGCCTTGAGTATGATTATAGGTGGATTTATGGAGCCGTTTACCAAAGAACTCCCAATGGAATACGCTGTAGAACTAAATAGATTGGTAAAAATGGAGATGGAAGGGTCAGTAGGTTAATGGTTAATTTAGCTTCATCACTAGTCTTTTTGTTTTTTCATAAAGATTGATTCATAATGATCCAATTATCATTGCTGTCAGAAAATAATGTACATGAAATACTGTCCAAAAATGAAAGTGAACCCCAGTGGATGATGTCTTCTAGAAAGGCGATTTTGTCAAAGTTTTCTGGTTTACCTAATGAGGTTTCACCATTATATTCTAAATACAGTGGATTAACTGTTTTAGAACCAAACAAAGTTTATTTTTCCAATGAGAATACGTCTTCTATTTCAAAAGACCTTGAAATGAGACTAGAGGAAATAAGGTCCTCTCCAAGTGTACTTCTAATAGGTTCTTCTGTTGTACACATATTTGTTCCAAAGGCCTTATCTAAAAAAGGTTTAATTATTTCGACAATTCAAGACGCCATGAAAAACAATTCAGAACTGGTGAAGAAATACCTTTTAGATAACTCTATCAATTACGAAGAAGATCGTTTTCTCGCATTAGGTTCCTCCGCATTTCAATCTGGATTCTTTATTTACATTCCAAGAAATATGATGATTGAGGAACCGATTAGAATCGTATATTCTTTAAAGGATGATCACACTTCATCAATTTGTAGGAATATCGTTATCGCTGATGAAGGCTCAAAAGGAACAATAGTACAAGAATTATACTCATCATCTACTACATTTTCATCATCTTCATCCTCAAATCCAAAGGTATCAAAGACAAATAATGAAGCTAAAGGAAATGAAGCAGGTGATAATAGACAAGAAAGCTATTTTGAGGTACTTGAATGTATTGTCAAACCAGCTGCGGAACTTGAGTTCATTACTTTGCAATCTATGAATTCTGATACTGTTTGTGTTGTTAATAGAAAGGCCTTTGTTGAAAAGGACGCCAAAATGTCTTGGTATTCTGGAATGTTTGGTGCACGCCTTTGTCGATTCAAAACCGATAGTGTCATGAAAGGCTCAGGAGCACGAGCTGAAGATGTAGAAATAGTTTTTGGCACAAATAATCAATCATTTGACATCTCTTCTAATCTTGATCATATTGGATTTAGTACTAGAGGCAAAGTGCTTGTTAAATCAATTGTAAAAGATGCGGCCAAATCCTTATTTAAAGGAATGATAAAAATTCGAAAGGATGCACAAGCTTCAGAATCTTATTTGGCCGGACATGCAATATTATTGAATAAAGGTGCTCAAGCAGATGCCATTCCTGGATTGGAGATTGAGACCAACGAGGTCAAAGCTACGCATTCTGCTTCAGTTTCTCAGATTGATGAAGAACAAATATTCTACTTGATGTGTAAAGGGTTGGATAGAGAAAGTGCAAAGCGGGAGATAATAAATGGATTTGTAGAACCTTTATCTCGAAAAATGGGCCCATTTATTCGTGCATGGATAAGTTATCTGTTTGAGAACAAGTGGACTGGAAAACCTCTAATGTTAAAGGGCGATGATGTCATGGAGCAGATTCTTGAAGTAGAAAAATCACGATACAAAGAAACTGCAGATATATTTGAGAAACATTACAAATACCGGTAAAGGAAAATTTTCGAAAGATGATCTTTATGTCTTTACTTTTATTTTTAATATTTGAATTAGGTGTTATGAATTGACAGGCACACAAAACTGGATCGATGTTTCCCAGTTTCTCAAGTTAAGGAAAGGAGAAATGGACGAATTTGATTATGAAGACAAAAAAATCATGATATTGAATCTAAACGGCGAGTTTTGTGCCTCAGATCGCATTTGTACTCATGCGTACGTTGACCTCACCGGGGGTATTTTGAATGAATCTGAAAGAACCGTAACCTGTCCATTACATTTATCGTCTTTTGATCTGAAAAGTGGTAGCGCTTTGAACCTGCCTGCAGAAAAGCCACTTGAAATTTACCCAATGAAAAAGGAAAAGAACAAGTTGTTGATTTTGATATAATTTTTACCGACGCATCATTTCATGTCTTTGTTCTAGGCATCTCTTAAATCATATATTCAAAATAAGTCACTGTTTGATCAATCTGAGTAATGATTCTACAGCTCCATTAATCGTATATTCAGACGATTCCATAAAATCTATTTTATTTTTCTTTAGTTCAAGTGAAGTTTTTGGTCCTATTGAAACCACATTATTTATGTTCAAGTCTTGTAGTACCTCTCTCATTTTTGCCATCCGAAAATTGTGAGAATTGATGATAAATTATTTTAAAAAAAGATCTAACTGTAGAGGGGCTTGTAAAAATCAGAAATTTTTTTCAACGCGGTCAGGCAATTCCAATAACTTCTTCCACTCCTCTGAATAAGATGCATTTTTGTTTTCTCTTGTTTCATAAAAGAAAACTTGATCCAATATTAGATGTTCAAATTTCGTATCGATATAATTACTAGACTTTACTGATTCTGCACTTCGGGGCATCAGGATTTTAGGGATTTCTTTTTGAGATTCTGTTTTACCTTCTCTATCCAAGTTTTCTAAAACTCAATTATTTCCGATGAAGAATATTTCTTGTCGATGATATTGGCAGAAGATCCTACCTTTGACTTAAATCCATACCCTTGCAGTATTTTTTTGGTCTTTGGTCCAATTACTATTATGTTTGTCTTATTTATCTCCTCAATAATTTTTTCATGGTTGTGTTGGTTTTTTGCAATTTCAAAAAATATCTTGACCGCATTTGAGCTCAAAAAAATACAGTAGTTATAAAAACCACTACTGAGTTTTTTAAAAGATTCTGTTACTTCTTGTGAATCGATTTTGTTGAAAGTTACGGTGGGTAACGCAATTAATTCAATCTTGTCTAATTGAGCTTGGTCAATGTTTTGGTTTTGAATATCGTCTGCCAAAACTCCTTCATTTGTGATCACAATAATTATCTCTTCCAACTTATTTGATTATCTCTTTCTTTTTATTTGGATCATAATTCCACAGTGGATTATTGATTGTACCATTTGATCTTCTTGTGAAGATTTACTATATCTCCAATTATAACGATGGCAGGAGGTTTTACATTATGTTCTTTAGATAAACTAACTATGTTACCTAAGTTGCCGGTAATTATTTTCTGATTGTTTAAGGTGCTATTTTGTATTATTGCTATTGGGGTTATATCATCAATTTTTCCTCCTTTTATTTTATTTATGATCAATTCTAACTTTTCTGTTCCCATGTAGATTACTACGGTATCAACCGCTTCAGATAATTTATCCCATTTTACTTCCGGAGTTTTCTTTTCTGGATCCTCATGACCCGTAACGAATGCAACAGTGGAGCCATACTTTCTATGCGTCAGTGGGATCCCCGAATAATTAGCTGCCCCAATACCAGATGTAATCCCCGGGATAATTTCAAATGGGATTTTATTCTCAACCAAAATCTCTGCTTCTTCACCTCCTCTTCCAAAAATAAAAGGGTCACCGCCTTTGAGTCTTAATACACTTCTTCCCATTTTTGCATACCTTATCATCAACTCATTTGTCCTATTTTGATGGGTAGTCGGGTCCCCAACATTTCTCCCGACGTATACTTTCTCTGATGAATCCGGAAAGAGTTTAATAATTTCATCCCCTATTAGCCTGTCATACAAAATTACATCAGCATGTTTTATCAATTCAAACGCTTTTATTGTCAATAATTTCGGATCACCGGGACCTGCTCCGCAAATGTAAACTTTGCCCAATCTATCGTTGTTTTTCATTCTATCAACTCATCTAATGTATCGATATTCATGCTTGTATTATTCCATTCTTTTGTTATTTCTTTGGCACCTTTTGAAATTAATACTTCTGCTACCATCTGACCCAATTTTCGTGGGTAAGTAGCATTATATTGTTTCTTTACTTTGATGGATTTTCTTCCATCTAACGAATAAACTACGGCAAAAAGTGTCATTAATTTATCCTTATTTTTTAAAGTCGCTAATGCTCCCATTGGAACTGTGCAACCTGCCCCAATACTTTCGGTAAGAGATCTTTCAGCCTGGATTTCCTTCTGTGAATTCTTGTGCTCAATTCGCTTTAGCATTTTTAAGAGGTCTTTATCATCTTTTCTACAAACAATTGCTAAGGCTCCTTGACCAGGAACTGGTGTAAAGCTCTGAATACTTAGTCTTTGTGTTATCTGATTTTTTATGCCCAATCTCTTAATTCCTGCTTCTGCTAGGATTATTCCAGAGTAATGATTTTCTTTTGATTTATCTAATCTTGTTTCTATATTACCCCTTATTGACTTTACCCTTAATTTCGGATACTTGGTTCTAATCTGTATAGCTCTCCTTATACTGCTTGTTCCTATTACAGAACCTGCTTCTAGCTCCTGAAGCTTATTGTTATTTATACTGTTTATGAAAACATCATTAGGTCTTTCTCTTTTGGGAATACATGCTATTACTAACTGATCCGATATCCCTGCGTGAAGATCTTTAAGACTGTGTACTGCAAAATCAGCCTTATACTGAAGTAATCTTTCATTCACTTCTTTTTCAAATACTCCAGCCTGATTGATTACATAAAATGGCCTTTTATCTCTATCACCTTTAGTAGTAACTTTGTCCATTCTAATGTTTAGGTTAGGTTCAGTTTCTCTCAAAGCTGAAATAACTAAGTTAGTTTGATAGGTGGCTAATTTGCTAGCTCTGGTAGCAACAACTATTTCCTTAATATTTTTTCACCTTCGCGAATGCCGTTTCATAAGCATCTAAAGTTTTTTCAAGATCTTCCTCATTATGTTGAGTTGAAATAAAACAGGTTTCAAATGGGGAGGGTGGGATAAATACACCTTTTGCGAGTAATATTTTAAACATATCCATAAAGAACTTTGTATTTGATGATTTTACTGAATAGTAGTTTCTTATTATTTTATCAGAAAAAAAAATTTGAAACATGGAGCCAATAGAATTTATGGTAGCATCAATTTTCTTGTCTTGCACCATATTTCTTAACGCCTCAACTAATTTGTCACAAGTTCTGGCTACTATGGGATATATGATGTTCTTGTCTTCAATTAAAATCTCTAAAGTTTTCAGCGCTGCTGTTACTGAAATTGGGTTCCCAGCGAATGTACTTGCTTGATATACTGATCCACGGGGAGCTAATCCCGACATTATTTCTCTGCTGCCTGCGAGAAGGGATATTGGATATCCATTTCCCAACGTTTTGGCAAATGTAGCCAAATCTGGTTTTATACCAAAAAATTCACTTGCTCCTCCCAAGGCTAATCTAAATCCGGTTACCACTTCATCAAATATCAAAACAATGTTGTTTTGTTTAGTTATGTTTCGTATACTATTAAGATAATCTTTTTCAGGAAGAATGAGACCTGTATTAGCCATGACGGGTTCAATTATGATGCAAGCAATGTCATTGTGATTCTGTTCATTATCTATCACCGATTTGAGGGAGTCAATATCATTAAACGGAACGGTGATAGTTTTTGAGGCACTCTCTGATAATGTGCCATCAGAATATTCTTGACCAGCTGCTCCTGAACCAGCTTTATTTAGAACATAATCATAAGCACCATGATATCCACCTTCAAATTTTATAATCTTTGTTTTTCTTGTAAATGCTCTTGCTAAGCGAATAGAATGCATTGTTGCCTCTGCTCCAGTATTCATAATCCTTATCATTTCGGCACATGGGATTATTTTGGAACAAATTTCTGCTAGGAGAGTTTCCTTTTCCGTAGGCGTACAAAACAAGTTGCCTTTGTCTATTTGACTCTTTATTTCAGAGCCTATTTGTTGATTACCATGTCCTAGAAAAACTGATCCATAACCTAAGCAATAGTCAATTAATACATTACCATCATTGGTAAATAGCCTACTTGCGTTGGCAGATTCAACAAAAAACGGATACGGTTGAAAATATCTGACCGGACTATTAACCCCTCCTGGAATCACTTTGGATGCTTTTTCAAACAGAATACGTGATTTGTCAAATGTTATATCAGTCATAAGGTATAATGATATTGTTGGTTATATGTTCTAGATATACATTATCTATATATTGTTGCTTATTAGGGTCCTCGGTCTAAAAAATGACATCCCTTCGATTTTTTTTAATTAGAGTTTTGGATGATTCATTTATTGTTTTGAATTCCCTTAAAGATACATTTCAACATATATACTTATTTTCAGTAGCTACTATTCAAAGAATCGAAACGGATTCTGTTTTTCTATATTTACATTTGTTTAGCGTCATATTTATTATACAAGGAGTAGTTACATTACAAATCCATATTCCATGCCTTATTTGTCAACAACAAGAAAGGGATATTTTATAAATAGTAGAGCTTTTGACCTGTATGCGAAAACGAGTAAAAAATATCATCAAAAGAAAACTATGAAGAACGCTATTTCGATGCTGGTACCAATATTGCTAATATTATTTCCAATTATTGCTAGAATACTTCCTATTATCCTTGCTATGATATTTGCACAAGGAGGCAACAAACTTGAAATCAAATAAAATATTACTCCATTTATTGTAATAATAGTTCCAGTACCTAAATTCACATGATATTTGTAACCTTATTAGAATATCGTCGTTAAGGACAATCTATTAGCAAATACAAGGTATGTTCTACCAAAACGTGGACAATAGTCTTGTATGATATTACAAGTTGTAGTGGTACCATACTTTGATTCCCATTGTGATTTATTTTATAACAATTTGGTTTACTGAAACTGCAACATCTAGTTCCTAAATCTAAATACCTGACACTTAGGGAGTAAAAATGTATTCTAAATCATTTGCTACATAATTTCAAAAGCTGGCAGTTTGTTTCCTGATTTTGGTTTTTTTTCCAAATTTTCTTGCCTTCTCCAGAATCCGGTAGTAGGTCATTGTTTGATTAAAAACTAATGAAATAATGAAAATAGTTGCGAGTATTACAGCCAGCATAAAAGTTAAATGCTGTAAAAAACTCATACCTATTAAAAAAACTAATACACTTATATGTCTAATCATTTAGCCATGTATTCTTAATTGGACAACAAATAATGGGTTGTAAAATTCCATCAATAAATAATTATTTTTAGAAAATTCAGATCACCAAAAGTGGTTAGGCAGGAGACCTGCCAGCTACCAGACTATTTCTTTATGGATAGATCTTTTCAAAATACTTTAATTCTTCTTAATTTATCTTTAGTAAGAAATTCATAAAAGATAATAAAGGCAGATGTCCATATGAGTTAATGCAAAATTATGTAACATTAATCCTTGTTGTTATGATGATAGGTGGTTTTGCTTTTATAGGCGTGATTGCAACTACCACTTTGGCCCTGCCACTTGATTTTCTTGACAACACTTATGTTTTTGGGCCCATTACTGGGTTAACTCAAGATAATAACGGTACAATTGATTGGGTACTGGCAGGGGTATGGAGAGCGAGTTTACCTAACTCTACTGATGCCTCCTCTAATGCAAACAGTAGTTCATTTAATGCAGCAATCGAAATGATTCGACCTGATGGTACTGGTAGACATACACATACTGTAACTGATTTTACTCTATTAAATTCATCACAATCTGATACTAATTCTACATTCTACAATGGAACTTCCACTGTAAGCCTTGCCAAAGGACCAGCCATTGACATTCCTACTTCTGTTACACTGTCAAATCAAAGTATAATATCCATATGGCTCGATCCTGAAAGTGTAGATCATCATTTTGGCGATTCACATACCATATTTGGAATAGTAGCAAGCCCTGAATTTGACGAATCCATCAAGAATTCTCCTCTACATAACGGACCCGGCAATAATACTCTGGATCATTAAATAGATGATTTTTTTTCCTTTTATTTTTTGACTTTTAAAAAACTATTTAAATAATGGATCATTGATATTACGAGATGAAGCTTATTCCATTTGCTATTTTAAGCACACTTGTAATTGGTGTGCTGTTATTAACAGCGAGCCAATTCTCCGCATATGCCCTTGAATTTGCACATAAAACTATGTGGGGAGAAAAAGGAGTTGCTCAAGGTCAATTTAACCAGGTTTCTGGCATAGGTGTTGACTCTGAAGATAACGTGTATGTATCTGATTTTGCTGGATATACAACCAAAATGATCCAAAAGTTTACTCCTAATGGCACATTTATCCTAGGTTTCGGTACTTTTGGCAATGGGCCACAGTATTTTACTAATCCTGCTGGCATCGCAATAAATTCTAATAATTCTGTTTACATTGCTGACTTTGGGAATCCAACGTATGCAATAAAAGAATTTACCTCCAATGGCACTTTTATTCGATCCATAGGTGGATTTGGCCTTGGCCCTGGATTATTTATTAATCCGGGTGGAGTCGGAGTTGACAAAGAAGATAACCTTTATGCAACAGATTTTGGAGAAAATAATAACGTACAGAAATTCGATCCGAATGGGTATTATGTGATGAGTTTCGGGTCTCCGGGTACTGGCAATGGTCAATTTAATAATCCTGCAGATGTAGCCGTGGATTCAAATAATAATATTTTTGTAAGTGATTCTAGTAACAACAGAGTACAAAAATTCGATCAGAATGGAAACTACTTGATGAAATTCGGAACCTTTGGATCAGGCAATGGTCAATTTAAAGCACCTATTGATTTAGCAATAGATCCTGCTAACAATGTCTACGTGTCTGATAGTGACAATAACAGGATTCAAGTTTTTGATAATAATGGTAACTATATCACTCAATTTGGAAATACAGGTGCATTACATGAAAGGATCGAGGATCCAGTCGGAATTGCGTTGGATTCCCAAGGGAATGTATACGTAGCTGATGGGAAAGACACAGACATTCATGTGTTCTCTCCAATACCTTAATTTTCTATAACTTTTCATAATTTTCTTTAGTATTATTCTTGATTATCTAATGTTTGACTAAACTATATTCTACTAAACTAATCTAAACTGTGCTTTCATTTCTCTAACTATTCCTTAAAATTTCTGCCATTTTTTTTGCATAATAAGATATTATGATATTTGCACCTGCTCGCTTGATAGCAGTCAGAGATTCCGTTACAGCAAGATTTTCATCCATCCAATTATTCGATGCAGCTGCTTTTATCATAGAATATTCTCCAGATACACTGTATGCTGCTATAGGATGAAGAGTATTTTGCTTCGCAGCATAAATTAAATCTAAATTGGGTATCGCTGGTTTTATCATTAGTACATCTGCGCCTTCCTTTACATCTGATTTGATTTCTCTACTTGCTTCTCTTGAATTATTATAGCTCATTTGATATGACAATCTATTTCCAAATTCAGGTTTAGAGTGTGCTGCGTCTCTAAATGGTGAAAAAAAAGATGATGCCTGTTTGGCAGAATATCCCATTATTAGTGTATCCTTGAATTCATTATCATCAAGAATATCTCTTATAGATTTTACTTGGCCATCCATCATGGCTGATGGTGCTACTATATCAGCACCGGCGACGGCATGGCTTAAAGCGGTCTTTGACAGTATGTCCAAAGATTTGTCGTTATTTATCTCCTTTCCTTGGAAAATTCCGCAATGACCATGTGATGTATACTGGCATAGGCATACATCCGTAATAATGACTAATTTATCCCCAAAGTTCTTCTTAATGGATTTGATGGTTTTTTGTATAATCCCTTTGTCATTGAATGCATTTTTACCATCCAGATCTTTTTTTCGTGGGATCCCAAAGAGAATTATTCCCTTAATTCCGAGACTTGAAATACTGTCAATTTCTTCTAAAATTTTATCCGGTGAATATCTATATATTCCTGGCATTGATTCTATTTCCAGATTTTTGTTTATTCCTTCTTGAACAAATATGGGCATGACAAAGTCCTTTGGAGATAAACGTATCTCTTGAAAGAGTTCTCTTATAGCAGCAGTTTTTCTTAATCTCCTTAATCGCATTTTTGGAAAAAGTTCATAACTAAAATGATTATTTGAGTTGAAGGTTGTGGTATCTGTAAAATCGCTATCTATTTTTTGGTTCTTGTCCATGTTCCTTAATTTATCCACGTTACGGTTTTTCATAATTAAATAACTTTAAGGCCAAATTTATTAATTCATTTTCATTTTTACTACTTGTAAATTCCTTTCGTAAGTTATTCATAGGTGTAGATAGTATCCCTTCTACTAGTGCATATGAAAACTGTTCCAGTATCTTAATATCATCATCACTAACTCTATTACCAATCAATGATAAGGCCTTTTTAAATTCTTTATTCCTTATAGAATCTGCATTCTTGAATATGGTTATTATGGCTGGCTCCGAGCTCTTTCTTTTTAAAATTTCCTTGATTGCTATTAGTTCATCATCTATTATTTTTTCTGCCGATTGAATTTCTTTCTTCCTTCTTCCAACATTCTTCTCTACGATTTCTGAAATTTGATCGATATTTACCAATTTGATATTATTTAGAGTAGCAATTTTGTCTTCTACAGTTCTAGGATTTGATAAATCAAAAATCATTAATCCCTTGTTTCTGTTTTTCATCATATTGGCAATTCTCTCATATGTTAGTAAATAATACGGAGCAACCGTAGAAATGAATACAATGTCTATGTTGTCATTGATTTTTTCCAAGGCCGTTTCAAAAGGTATGGGAGAACCAGCTACAGTATCTGCAAATGATCGTGCTCTTTCAAAAGTTCTACTTGTAACAAAAAATTTCATATTTCTTTGTTTAAGAGCTTTCGCGATTAAGCTAGCTCCCTCTCCAGAGCCAATAAGAAGAATCTCTTTTTCCTTTATGTCATCAAAATATTCATAGGCTAAATTTACTGCCATAGATCCAACCGACGTGCTTCCTTTGTTAATACCTGTTAAAGTCCTAACTCTACTTCCTATTTTTATTGTCTTGTCAAAAAGTATGTTTAGATTAGGACCTGCAAACCCGTTTTTTCTTGAAAACTCTAGGGATCTTTTGACCTGACCTAAAATTTGGTCCTCTCCTACTACTAACGAATCTAGCCCAGATGTTAAGTTCACCAGATGTTTTAACGCCTCTTCTCCATCGTTTATTATTATGTTATTTTTCACTTGATCTGCTGGTAAATTTATTAGAGAAGACCATGCATTGATCAAATTATCATAATCGGGATTTATTCCTACACCATAAATTTCAACACGATTACATGTTTGTAAAATTATACATTCTTGCAAATCAGCTAAATTCAGCAGGTGCTGATGAGCATCAAAAACATCTTTAAAAGCAAATTTTTCTAATATGTGAATGGGGGAGTTTTTAAATGTGACTCTAATATTGACAAATTGTGATGATTGTACTCCAAGATATAGCGTCATCTCCCTTTATTATCCTCCCATTTATCTAATGTATTAAGAATCCTTTCTTTGACCTTATCCATGTTATTTTTTGCTACTAATTCTTGAATCTCTTGATCGTCTACTAAGCTGTACAAAAACATCCTTCTTTCATCCTGATTCTTAATGTAGTTTCTTACATGTTCTCTGGCAAATTCTTGAATTTTAATATTATCTGTATCTTTTTTCCCTATTATATTTTTTATAGCCTTTTCAATTCTGTCTCTAATAATCTTACTCATCAAGGGGCTTTTTCCTGATGTGGAGATTGCTATCTGAATAGTTTCATCAATATTTATTATTGATGTGAAAAAGAAATCACTTGATGAGGCATCATCAATACTATAAGAAAGTATGCCTTTCTCCTTTGCCCTATCTATAATTTTTTTGTTCAAAAATGGATCATTGGTGGATGCAAAAACTACAAAAATATCGCTAAATTCGTCTATGATATTTGGATCTTCAATTTTTCTCCTTATTATTATGATTGGGGTATTTTTTCCCTCTATTTCGTATAGTGATTCATTGAAAGTTTCGCTTACTATTATTATTTTACAATCTTGATTAGACAACGATTTTATCCTCTTTGTACCTTCCATGCCTGCCCCAATTACCAAGATATTCCTGCCTTTCAAGTTTAAGTCAACAATCACATCTATTACAGATCGTTTTCAATTTGATTTAATATAGTTTATTTATTAAACTCGATTATTTCAGACACTAAATAATAAATTAGAATTTATGTGTCCATTCTTTATTGCTTGCTTAGTCCCATTGTGTATTTTCTTAAATTGCCTTTAACATTGTTTAGTCCGAATTATTAGCATTATTGAAATATTGGAATAGATAAGGTATTGTATATTTGAATTTTAGTCCAGATTCTAGTCCGTTTTTTAATACTAAGTCAAATAAAAGTCCTTTTTCTTTAGATTTATTACCTAATTTACCAGATGATATGGTAAGGTTATTAAAAGAGTCAGGCTTTTTGTCTATAAAGGATCTGGTTATAGAGGGACCGATTGAAATTTCTGCTAGAGTTGGAATCAGTGTCGATGATTCTATCTTCATTTATAATCAATCTATTACATTTCTTGAGGATCTAGGAATAATGGAAAAGCGATTTACCCCAGCTACAACCTTGTATCACAAACGAAAAAAAATTGGAAGGATTTCTACTGGTTCTAAGAACTTCGACAAACTTCTTGGCGGTGGAATTGAAACTAATGCTATTACTGAGGTCTATGGGGAATTTGGAACTGGGAAAACGCAGTTATGTCATACTGCTTGTGTAATGGTGCAACTTGATCATTCGGAAGGTGGGCTACAAGGCGGAGCTCTCTATATTGATACCGAAAATACTTTTAGACCGGAAAGAATTGATGCCATTTCGAGAGCCCGTGCCCTAAACCCCACTAAAGTTCTTGATAACATTGTGGTTGCAAAGGCGTACAGTAGTTCGCATCAGGAACTAATATTGTCTGAGTCAAGCAAAATAATTGAATCTCAAGAAATAAAGTTAATGATATTTGATTCTGCCATTTCTTTATACCGTTCCGAATTTCTGGGATTATCTACACTATCAATCCGTCAACAGCGATTGAATAAGTTAGTTCACACTATTATGAGGATCGCTCAAACTCACCAACTCGCCGTCTTACTAACCAATCAGGTTCAATCATCACCAGAGTCGGGTTTTACTGGGAATGCCTTTAAGAAAACGGGAGGAAATATCTTCGCACATTCTAGTACATACCGGATTTTCCTGAGAAAGGCAGACAGAAATAGGATCACCCCAAATTGTCGATTCACCAAATCATCCTGAGAGAAATTTTGTTTACAATAGGAGAATCTGGAATTTCTGATCCTAAAAAATAAAACATAAGTAGAGATATTGTATTTTATTGTAAATAATTTTTATTAGGGTATTTATAAAAGATGTTATGCCCTCATCACACGGAACTAGAAGGAAATCTCGATCGATATTAACAAAATCTAACAAAATTACAGGTATATCATATTTGCTTATTGAATATAAACCAGGTGATAAAGTTGTAATTGATATAGATCCAAGTGAGCATAATACTATGCCTCATAGACGTTTTCAGGGCAAAGTTGGAGTAATCGAGCATGTTGGCAGACGCATCGTTAAAGTCGTTGTAGTGTTCGGAAGTAAGCCAAAGTACTTGCAAACAAAACTTAATCATATTCGACCAATAGTTGTCTAACTAATTAAAAAGTGTGTGCTTGATTTGCCCGAAGTAATAAAAAGAGAGATCGTCACTTTGTCTGAAGTGAAAAAAATATTAGAGACAATTCCTGTGGATGAAATGGATCAAATTCAACGTTGGACATTTGATTACTCTAAGAAGTTTTCAAAGGTTGATTACGAGCCAGCTAAAGAAATGGTCGATAGGCTTGTGGCTGAGGGTGATTTAACCAATGAAGAGTCTGTAGAATTGGTAAATGTAATGCCACGTTCCATAGAAGAATTAAGGGCTTTTACGTTTGGGTGGAAAAAATTAATAGTTACAGAAAAACTTGAAAAGATAAAATCCATTTTACTCTCTAAGAATGAGAATAATGGGGACGAACAACTTCAATCCCAAGTTGAAAGTTAAATAAAAAGTCATTGCTTATATATTTGTAAAGGTAAAACAAATTTTGTCAAGGTATAATTCAAACAGAGATAATTATAGTAGACATGGTGATACTTTTTCTCCACGAAAATTCGAAGAATATGCTTATATTTTAGACTATATCCAAAATGGAAAATCCTCAATAGTGAGAATGAGGGAAGGAGTAATTATTCATGCAATAGGTGAGGAGCATTTAACGTTATTAGAATTATTAGGAATTAGTAACGAAAAGTTTAGTATTGGTGAACGTGTTTATATCGGTAAAGATGGACGCGAGAAAATTATTAGCGTATTGGGCAGACTTGATTATAATCATATTTCTCAATCCGCAAAAAATGAATTACCAATTGTAATTGAAAAAATAGTGAATGTAAATGAAAAACGATTTATAGATTATTTCAATTCTGCTCAGCCAATGACACCGAGAGTTCATTCCCTTGAGCTTATCCCTGGAATAGGTAAAACATACATGAAGTCGATATTGGATGAAAGGGACAAGCGAAAATTCGAATCATTTTCAGATTTACAAAATAGGACTGGATTACGAGATGTAACAAAATTAATTGCAAAAAGAATCTATGATGAAATTTCTGGCGAAACACGAATGAATATCTTTGTGCGAAAATAGGGATAATTTTTATTCCAGAATTTTCACAATAATTAATTCAAAGAAATAAGGTCACAACATTTCTCGACTCACATTGAAAAAATCGACCAAATTAGGACAAAATTTTCTCGTAGATCATACTATAACAAGAAAAATAATTCAGGAATCTAGAATCAATATAGATGATGTGATATATGAAGTTGGAACAGGAAAGGGCATACTTACTACAGAGCTATGTAAAATCTCGAAATTTGTTCATTCATTTGAACTGGATTCTGCTCTGTACTCTCATTGTAAGAAAAATTTGAAACATGTGAATTTGGCACTAAATCATTTGGATGGTTTTAGTGAAAATCTGACCATTCCCTTTGATATTTTTTTCTCTAGTTTGCCTTATTATGAGAGTCGAAACGCAGTAACATGGCTATGTCAAAAAAATTTTAAAAGGGGAATAATCCTGTTACAACGTGAATTTGTTGAGAAACTTCTCTCAAAGCCTGGAGAGAAGAATTATAGGGCTATTTCTATATTGTCTCAGTATAGGTTCTCAATCAATAAATTACTCGACATTCCTCGTACGTCGTTTTCACCAATGCCAAAAGTTGACTCGGTCTTGATCGAGATAAGTCCAAAAACAATACCCTTAACAAATAAAGTCATTAAGGATATTCACTTCTTGTTGTCCTTTAGGAAAAAGACTACCTCCTTTATAGTCAATTATTTTAGAAAGAATTATGCCCGAGATTTAAACAGTTTTGATCATAATGGGTTTGGAAAAAATAAACTGATAAAATTATCTCCAGAAGAAATAGTTCGATTTAGTTCCTACCTGAATAATACCTTTAATAACAAACAAATAATGGCAAATTGATTCAATAGCCAGCCAAATATTTAAGAAGGAAGAATTAATTTCTAAAGCCCGTTATCTTATTTGCTATTTCCTTTTGTTCTCTCCATGGTATTGTATAACTAAGGATATTCTAAGTTAAAACAAAATCTTTCTAACATTGATCCTGATTTGTCTATTTTTACTATGAAGCTTACCGAGGGAAAAACAAATTATCCATATCTTATAGTGAGCTCTACCCATTCCAGCCAATAAACTTGCTCGTAATTATCCGAATGTGAGAAATAATTTTGATTCATATAAAGATAGAATATTAATAGAAATAAGGCGCACTTATTATAATGCTTAATTTTCTTACTATGATGAAATATTAGAATTATATTTGGATTTCTGCAACCATTTTATAATCGATTATATTAGAAACATCTAGAAATTTGTATTAAAAAGAGGTAGTTTGTGTTGTCTTGATTGGCGAATACAGTATACTAATTCAAAGTATTCATTTGATTTCATCAATTTTATGGTGGAGTGTTACTTTAATTGTTGTCACTATTATTAGGCCTTTAAACGGAGGGGGCAATCTGTCCATAATCTTGCCGCGTGTTCGCAAACTTGTAATATTTACCTCTACTATTTCTATTATAAGCGGATTTGTTTTATTTGGTCTCAATTCAAATTTCCAATTTGAAGACTTGATTCATACAACAAAGGGTAACGTCATTTTACTTAGCGGTTCTTTGTCTCTAATAGTCTATTATCATGTCTTATCTGGATCAAAGCCCAATTCAGTGGCATCAAAATTGCATAAAGCGTTAAAATTAACTAGATTTATACCTTATATCATGTTCGGTTTTCTTACTGCTGCCATGGTATCAATGTTCATTACCTCTGCGATCATATTTTAGATGACATCAAACTTTAGAACTGTAAATTCTGCGTTGCTTTACTTGTTAGTATTTAGCAATACATGCAAAATTCCTCTTTCCTACTTATTTGATGATAATTTTATTTTACTATCAAGATAGGACAATGGGCATAGGTAGAAATTCCGGAGGCTACGCTTCCTACTATTAGTTTTTTCCATCCAGATTTGCCTTTGGATCCAATAATTATTAAATTAATATTTTCCTTCTCAGCATATGTTAGGATACCTTCTACTATTGATATTACAGTAAACACCACTTCAGTTTTAATTTCTACCTTTTTTCCCTCAGCTCTCTTGTTTATTTCTTCAAACCATTTTTCTGCTTCTTGCTTTGCGTCAAGGTTGAGATCATTTAGAGAACTTGATGTAATAGCCCCAGCTACTGTTTCTTTGTGAAAAGCAAATCCTGATTGTGAATACAAGACATGCAACGCTAATAGCTCACTTTTGTATTTTTCCGCTAGGTCTAGAGCATAATCAATGGCTTTCATAGAATTTGTAGAACCATCTACAGGGATCAAAATCTTGCTGAATATATTATTATTCAAGTTCATCTATGAAAACATTTTCCAACATAAAACTATTTTTTCAATGGTCTCGATTCAATATTTGACAATAGATGTTCGTTTATCAAAAATAACAGTCGGTTGTTAGGTAAATCTCAAAAAAAATAATTTAACACTTTTTGAATTTATTAATTACATTTTATACTTGACACTTGGTTTATGTAATACACTTTCCCGATAATAAGACTTATATTCGAATTTCAATAACAATCTTGTGATTGTCAAAAACCTACAATCACATTTCTATCACCTACTCTGTGACCAGCATTCTTGCATGTATAATGCTCTTACTAGTCTCTTTCAATTTGTCCTATGCCGTTGACCGCCCCGACCTCAATACAACCGATAATCCTAGGGCCTATGTCAAAAATTATTCATCCTATTTTGATGCTGAAAATAACACCATAATTATTGGTTCGGTTGCAAAGTCTGATTATCAGATTTATCCCCAAAATGTTACAGTAGGTATCTTAACATATAACAATATTACAGCAAGCAATGAAATCATTGCTGAAAAACCTTACAATACAATATTGTCTAAAAATGATGAACCATTTCCCTTCAAATTTAAATTAAATTCTACTATTTTTCCTTTAGTAGCAGAAGCAGAGCCGTTTATTCTTAAGAGTGAAAACGTTAGTATACCTACCACTAAACTAAATACGATCAAATTGGATTATCCTGTGATCCCAAAAGGTAAAAATAAGGAATTATTTGGCAACATAACTAACACTAGTCCAGTAACAATCAATAACATCACCTTGTTTGCGATTGTAAACGACAGAAATAGCACACAAATTGACTCTGCACGGACCTCTATACCTGTTTTAAAACCCTTTGAAAAAGTGCAGTTTTCATTTACACCAGACCCTGCTATAAAAGATAGAGTTTATTTTTATAGTTGTGTTGGAGGTGACATCGATGATATGAAAATTGATGAATTCAAAATTGTTAATATATCTGCTACAAAAATATTAGGATATAAATTTTCAGCACTAGTTCAAATCGATTCGATGAATTATAATGAGAGTAGTAAACAGTTTAAATTTGCGATAAACAATATCTATCCATACCCTGGGTCACTATCTGTAGAATTGATGCCTATCCAAAATAGTCCTATTTCCATCATGATGGACGGATCGCCTTACCCGGCCACAAATCTGAAAAACACCAACAATAAAACTTCAATAGAATTATCTATACCCAAAGGTGTCCATGATGTTGCAATATTAAACATAGAAAAGTAGTACAACATTTGAAAGGACGATGTTGTATGAATGCGTAAGGACACTGATTGCGATTTAGGCTCTCAAGGCAAACCATTTCTCAAGAATCATTAAACAACCAGCCGAAATTATTGGATTAGATGGTTTTAGACAAATTAAACATGATTTATCTCATCAATGATGTTAAAGACTGATAATACCTTTTCATAATCCCGTCACCATACGTTGGTTATTGCTAAAGGTAATACCAATGATAGAGTAATTCTTAATATTTATAGAATTAAATTAATTTCTTGATGATGATGGATGCAGAGTATATTATCAAAAAACTAGGCTTAGATATACATGTCTCTGAGGGAGGATATTTTAAAGAATCATATCGTTCCCTCGATATGATATCTAATAATGGATTTCATAACAAGAAATATGTACATGAGATCACTAAAGAGACACCTTATCCACAAAAAATGCGTCCTACTTCAACTTTAATATATTATTTGTTGGTTGGAAATCAATATTCAGCTATTCATAGGGTCAAGAGCGATGAAATTTGGCATTTCTATTTGGGTAGTCCTGTTACCATTCATTTAATTAACGACGATCATATTAGTCCAATAATTCAACTTGGTAATAATCTTGAAAAAGGAGAAAATATTCATTACGTAGTAACAAAGAATACTTGGTTTTGTGCCGAAATAAACAACAAGACATCCTATGCACTGATGGGTTGTACCGTTTCTCCAGGATTTGATTTTGAAGATTTTGAATTAGGCAAAAAGGATAAATTGCTACTCCAGTATCCTCAACATCAAGAACTCATAGAAAGATTCTCAAAGCAATAAAACCGATATCAAAATTCTATTTTTTTACTAGGCACCTAAGATGAGCTCTTAACATACGCGTTATTCATGGTAAACGTTACTCAATGCAATACCGGAATTATATCAATTAGACGATCTACCAAAATCTTGTACAGTTTATTCGATTTGAATGGATAGCCTTTATTCTGATGGTATAATTATTTTGTATCTCTTTCTGCATAGTTTATGGATTTGCTCTTCCATGTCTTTTGTTGTAGATATCATTTGTTCCTCAAGTTCTATTTTTTGCTTAGCAGTCTCATCTTTCCTTTGATTTTCAGACATGATCATTCTCTCCGCTTCTTTTCTCTCCGCTTCTTTTCTCTTTAATTCGTCGAGGACTGTTATTTTGTCTTTATCCTTTAGTCGATCTACTCTTGAATCTAACTCTTTGATCTCTGATTTAAATTTGGGTAATTCGTCCATTAGCATGTCAAAGTATTGTAATACCTTTTTGGAATCTTTTAATACAATTTTGTTACTCCTTACAGATTCTTTGATATCTTTTAGTAGTGTTATGTATTCTGACATATTTGGTTTGGAAACTATTTCTGAAGGTTTATTTACAATTGTATCTATTTTTTCTACCGTTCCTCTTGATAGTCCATAAGAATATTTATTTGCTGCTTTTGTCAAATGGCTAGAAATTTCGTAGAGTTCATTAATAGATTTCTTTCTCCTCTTGTCAATTTCTTCCTTTTCTTGTAGGTATTTTAAACATTTACTATAATCTGAAGAGGATTTTATAGAATTAATTTCCTTTTCTCTCTTATCTTTTCCTTCATGAAGTTGTCTAATCTTTTGATCAAGATTTTTTATTGCATTATTAGTTCTGTTAATCTCATCTATTTTGGAATGCATGCCTAAGAGGTTAGATCTGCATTGTTCTATCATTTTTCTTTCATCAGTTATCTGTTCATATTCGTCGTTTAATTTTTCAGAACTATCACTTATTCTTTTTAGTTCTCCCCTTAAACTATTTGCATGTTTTTTCATAAAGGTATTGACGATTCTGCTATGCGAGCTTGTAACTTCGCCGAACCTGTTTATTGATGCATCCACTGAATCTTTGTATTTTATGAAATCTTCAAAGGTCTTGGGAATGGGTAAAATGTTGGAAGATTCGCGTTTTAATGCCCTTACAATGGTATTTTTTGTATTCTGCACCAAGGGCATCAGCTTTTCTTCTTCCGTATCAATGACTTCAGCGTCCAAATCCTCTGCAATAATATTAATGTGTTGAAAGGCTAGATTAGTGTCCTCAAATGTCTTCTCCAAATTAATCAAAAGATTCTTCGAGATCCTTCCTTCACTCTTTTCTAACTCTTTTATAGCATCCTCAATAGTAATTTTATTGTCTTGGGCCTGAACTATCGGTACTGTTGAATTTGCAGTGCCAGCTCCAGCACCACTCTTTTTATTACTTAGTTTTGAAATATCTTTATCTCTTTTCTTAAAAAAATTAAACGAGGGCATGAATCTATATTAATTTCGATAAAAATAAGTATATATGTTAACGGAAAAATTCAATGTATTTTTTCCACACTTTGATCATTATACGGCTTTGGGGGCGATAAGACATCATTCATGAATTACTAAAATCTGTTTAACGGTCATCAATTCAAAGCCTATTAATTCATCAGTTGACAAAAAACCGACCTAATTGAAATAGATAGAGTTAGAGATTCAATAAGATTGCTCAGAAACAATAAATCATTTAAAGAGAAGTTATGTTAGAATCCTAAATTCAGTTATGGATGATTGTTATTTTCCCATTAGATCTTGTCGGTTTTTTATCAGATCACTCAAACAGTATCTGAAGGCAAGATACTCAAGGAGTAAGCCGGTGTCACTATCTGCATCTCTTGCCTTGTTTATGAGGACTTTGCAAGTTTTCGTCACCATGGGATAACCATTATTAATGGATTCTGCGATGGAAACGCATTCCCGCAGTAGTTTTTCTTTTAACAAGATCGAGTTTTCGGCTATCGGGTTATCATTTTGTTTTTCATCGTCGTTTAATCTGACTATTTTGTTAATGAGTTTTATATTATATGCTTCGTTGGCGTCAATTATTTTTCCAGTATAAATCAATTCTTTTGCTTTTGAGATGCCTACTATTCTTGATAATCTCTGAGTACCTCCCCATCCCGGTGAAATTCCTATCTTAACTTCTGGTTGCCCTATTTTTGCATTACTGGATGCAATTCTCAAATCACAGGCCAGAGCGATTTGACATCCACCGCCCAATGCAAAACCATTGATCGCAGCGAGTACAGGCTTGGCTAGTCCCTCAATTAGGTTTAATAGTTCATGAACATGATTTGCGTATTGGATTGCATCATTAGGAGACATCTTAATAACATTTTTCAAATCCCCTCCAGCACTGAAAGAGTTTAATCCTTCTCCTGTTAAGATTACAGCACAAATTTTCTCGTTGGTTTCACAGAGGGAAATCTCCTGCTTTAATTCAGTGACCAAATCGAAATTAATAGCATTATATACCTCTGGCCTATTAATTTTGATTATTCTAGTATTTTCTCTTTGTTCGGTAATAATATATCTCGTATTCGGCAATTAGATATTGTATCTTAATTGTTTAGATATTTAGATTATGAAATATCCTAGTTCTAATAAATTTAGTAATAGGTTTTTATTATTTCTATTCCCTTTCCGGATTGTAATATCTACTTTTTCAATAAATGGACCTGCTAACGACATTCTTTATAACTAGCAGACAGTCAAAAATATCATGCCTGCAAATACCCAACAATTTGAAAATGAATCCTATCTGAATCTTGAAACTTATAGAAAAAACAATCAACCAATAGTTACACCTGTATGGTTCATCTTAAATGATAATGATATTTTTATAGTAACAAAAGAAAAGACTGGAAAAGTGAAACGTCTAAAAAATAATAATGCTGTGAGGGTGGCTCCATGCAATTATAGGGGGGTATCAAAGGGAACGTGGGTGACCGGCACGGCACACTTTGTTGGATCACTGGAGAAAAGCAATATTCTTGAGATGAGGGATAAAAAATATGGTATCAAAGCAAAGATGGCAAGCTTACTTAGTATACACAAAGGAAATTATGTTGTAATTGCAGTACAAGTTTGATATTTTATTATCGACTTTATCACACAAGTTGGGTTCCGGAGGTATTTGAAAAATCATAATACAGATAATCACGGATGTCAAAATCATTCAATCTTTTTACGACAGAGGACTTAAATTATAATTGATAGTTGATTACAATATTCAAAAGTAATCACCAATTAAAACGTAATTGATAACAAAAAATAAATATCATCACCAGATAGTAATCAGTATATCAGAGATAAAAAAAGAGAAACCGGTAAGTTCTAAGAAAAATAGAATAGAACCATTTGCAGTGGCAGACGAGAATTCTTTTGACGATTTACTAAAGAAACTCGATGAAGACGAGATTAAAATAATTGTTCAACTATATGTAATTAAACGAGGTAAACGGGTAACAAACATCAAGGGGTTTACCGATCAAGAAAAAATGGAATCAATTGCTCATGAATTAAAAAAGACTATAGGTACAGGTGGAACCGCCAAAAATGGGATGATCGTGTTGCAAGGGGATCATAGATCGAAGGTAACTGAATTCTTGTTGACCAAGGGTTATCCTAGAGAATCTATCGAAGTAATTTGATTGAGAATCTATATATACAATCAAATGATTTTTTGACGGGCCTATTGCTGCATTAATTTCTTCTTTCTCTTTAGAATAGTGTGTAAAGACTTTCTGATTTCCAAGACATAAATAAACCATGCACTTTAACACTATGATCTTGCCGATTTTTTTTAGATTTGTGTAATTAGCGGTATAGTTCAATATACCTATCTTATTTATGGGGGTATATCCTTTTTTATTTAAAACAATGTTTTTCTATCGTATAATTATTTGCATAATGGCTATATGAAATTTAAATTTCCCTCTCGTCTATATTTTTACTTTAATGAAAAGATTTCTCAAACTTCAGATAGTAGTGAATAGATCTTGATAATGATTCTCTAGACTATTTTAGAAGAATATATTATAATCGTTTTTCAATATTTCTGACCCGAGTACAACTTCAACTTGTTCCATTCCTCTAATATTTCGTGTCATTTCAAATATCTTTTAGCTATTATAGTAAATGACCGCCTCATTGAGGTTAATATTTGCAGAACTTTTTAAGGATGTTATAGCCTAAACCCTGCAAATAAAATGTCGCACCATGAAATAGATCAGCGTGAGTTGAAGTCATATTAAGAATTTATAGCAGAATGAGCAACCCTGACCAGTGGATGGATTTTTCCTTTTTATGTCATATTCAGCCGGTTTTATGTTAATAGCATCAATATTTGCTATAATCTTTGAGAGAAAAGTAATACAAAAAGAAATTATATTAGGATGGCTATTTTGATGACATTTACTTTTATTACCTGTTTGTTGCTCACACAGGAGTTCATATCCCTTGAATTGAAAAATAGAGAAGATTACAGAAATATTGTAGTAACCATTGGCACAATAATTTCCACAATATTAACTGTCGCGTTTTCTTTCATTGTCTTGGGGCTTCAACATTTTATTCCTAATTATAACCCAAAATTTCATCAATATATATTCGCAAATCCGGATATCATAATGTCTTACACTTTGTTAACTCTGATGGTGTTATTGACCTTTGCACTACTTTTTTTCCTTCCTGAAATGCAGTTCATCAATATGATATTTTTCTTTTGTTTGTTCTCATTTCCACTCCTTTATTATAACTTCTATTCAATTTCTAACTTAATAAGAATAAATCCTCTGATCGATATTATTCAAAAAAAATTAGTAAAGGTTTTGAGTTCAAATATTAGTTCACCATTAGAAAATGAAACGATGATCGATGAGGTAAATAAAGATATGGATTATCTCCTCACACTGTTGGTGAAGGAGGGGAATTCATCTAGAATGGAATCTTCGGAGCATGGAGAGAAAGCAATCTCCAACATTTTATCCACGTCATACATTAATCAAATGGTCGGTTTTAAGATCACTGAGCATTTGCTTGAAAGTTCTGTGAAATCAATTAAGTTTGAAGAATGTAACAATCTTGTACCGATGGTGCTGAAAATTATGTCGGGTAAGATAGATCTTTTCAAACCGGATATTGCTCGGAATACAATTGAATTCAAAGAATTATGTATTATAGTTATTAAGTTTAATGAATTATTGACCATACGTGTAAAAAAAGATAGCTCTAATGAAGTGCTGAATATTTTATATCTATTGGAGAAGGTCAGTTTAAGAATAGAATCATCCTCTCCACTGGTAAATAATGTGTTAAAAGATTTCTCGAAAAAAAATAACAGAAGGAAACCTTTCCTTGTTCCTTGGATTGATTTCTATACAGCTTAATTTGCTCAATGAACGAATAAATGTTAATTCGATATTAACTCATGAAAGGTATATCTATTTAATTTCTAGTTCAATTGAATCTCTGAAGACATCTATTCTTCAATTAATTCAACTCGGATTAGATCAGTCTCTTTTCAGTTCTGTTATCGATGAATTTACGAATGGAAAGAACAATGTATCTGCATTATCCGCGAGATTTAGAGAAATAGTTGTGAGAAGAAAGATTGAAGATCCATCTAATTCCTTGGAGTTGGATTTATACTGGAAAATCTATTTAGAAAATATGATACTCATGTATGAATGGATAGTTAGTTATTCCATTCATAAAGACATGAAAGATTTCCTAATTGATTCTATACCGAGAAGGATTTTGGATTTAGTCTTGATCAGTCATTTGAGTTCACAAGTTACCGTACTCACAAGAGCTTTTAATCTTTTATTTCAAATTTCATTTTATATGAATAAGATTAGTAATGAACTTCAATTGGGTTACGATCGATCTTTTCTGAGAGTAATAGAAGAATATTCCTTACATTTGATTCGAACTGTATCTGATTCGAAGAACAATGATGTCAAATAATACAATTAATACTGAACTTACATAGACCGAGTTGCTCCTGATAGTTTGATTTTCTGACTCATTTGCAAATCGAAATAATTAACTCCTGAATTGTTTCTTTATCATAATCAATTGAAATGTTTTGTGACTGTGAAGACTTGCAAATTATCATTACTTTTGTCTCTTTTCTGATTGTTAAGATCTTCTGATGAATCCACGATTATAGCGCCGGGAGTGGGACTCGAAGCCCTGTTATAAAAACAGGGAATCTAATTTTAGAAGAATGAGTTAGGATTGTTCACATATTATGTAGCCATGAGTTTAAACTAAACCAAATTTTGTATAACATGATTAAACTAAATGGAAAAATCCGCTATTCCGTAAATACATCTTGTTTCATGACTATTTCAGTTATCTATTGATCTGAATAAATATCAAGTTTAATCTGCTCTTTATCTTTCAAGATTATGCTACTCTAGTCAGTTACTGGCTTACCATCAACCGTTGCATTCACCTTTTTATCACTAAAGTCTATTCCTCCCCATATATTCAAAAAATCTAACAAAGTATAATTTCTCTCTACTATGGAGCCCACGGTAATTCTACCATCATTATTGGTAGTATATAGTGGAGCCATCCCTGGCATGGTAGTCTTTCCTTCTTCATCCATGGGCATTCCCGGTACTCCGAATTTGTCCAGTGAATGGTTCTTCCATAACGTTTCGTTTATTCCTATCTGACTGGGGATAACAACCGGTCTATTATCCATTGTAATGTTCATGTTAGGGTGTATGTATATGGCAAAAGGACTTTCTTTATTCGAGTTTATCTGTATGTGAGAAGGTTTCATAACCAATTCTATGTAAATGGTTATTGAAGCAATTGCAATTATTACAATACTCAGAACAATGATTTGCCTTTTGTTCATCTCACACATCAACCTTTCTTGACTATATAGAAGAGACTCAATCGTACGCCATTTTTACTTGAAGTAAACGACATAGGTAATTGACGTAGCAATTCTTCAATTTACACCTTAATTTGTTTGATTACCCGCCAGTCAATAATTTGTTGTTGTTAGTTCCTTCAAGTTTCCAGGTTTTTCCATCATCATTGCTACTATATGCACTTGATGCTACACCGGTTTCTGTACTATCTTGAATAAGAGCGGTATAAACCACTCCTTTATTATCAAATGCAAATTTACTTACAAATTGAGCTCCTGGAATTTGTCCATCAGTCTTGGTCCATAATTTTGCGCCATCTGTTGATTTTATGATATATCCATTACCCGTTCCACCAGGTTGATTAGGAGCTACAAAAGCATAGGCGGTTTTGCCATCTGGAGCTATTCCTATACCTGTTACCATTGTTTCATTTCCGCTCATTAATTCATCGTTAATTTTTTGCCAATTCTTACCTTGATCGATACTCGAGAATAATCCATTAGTTGTACCTGCATAAACATTATCAGGATTAGATTGATTGGCAGCTAGGGTTATAACTTGCTGTCCACCAGGAGGACTAGCGATAGTCCAATTCTTACCTTCATCAGTAGAGATAAAGATGTTATCCCCCCTGCCACTAGCTGCATAGATAATTTCAGGATTATTTCCAACGGTCATTGTATGAAAATCAATAGGGGATGGAGTCGTTACATCTGATACTTTCTGCCATGTTTCTCCATTATCCTCACTTATTCTAAAGCCCAAATTGCCGCCTGTTGGAGGATGACCGCTTGAATACATAACTCCTTGTATGGCAGGGTTAATTGTAAAGCCCATAAAATCTGATTTATCGTTTCCAACTTCAGTCCAGCCACTACTATTAGAAGTGTTATTACTTACATCTTTTTGAAACAAGCCAATATGAGTGGCTAAATATAATGCATCATTATTATCGGCTTTATCTGAGGAGTAAATTCCTACTCCGTGAACATCCATCCAATTACCAGTTAGATTTTGACTCACGGAATCATTATTCTGACTGGCAGAGGTTGTCATAAAGCCTATTAATCCTATACTTATAGCTGCCACAAGAGCGATAGTTGCAACCAACGCAATTCGTTTCGATTTTTGATTATTTCTGATTAATTTTTTATTTTTGTTCGCATTATTATTACTTCTAGTTTTCTTTACTCCCAATAGCTTACAGGGATGATGTAGTCGTACACATATTAAATACCAGAGGTTTACATTTGTAAAATCATGATTTAGCATACTATCATGTAATATGAAAAATTTGCTGTTTGTTTTAACCTTATATTCTTTCTTCTCTTGTCGACGATAGGAAACAATCAAACTAAAAGTTTTAGTATCTAACATTAACATATTAACATATCATTGAGTAATAATATATCAATCAATATACAGAAACTATCTTTGAAAGCCAAGCTTTTTAGAGGCTTGGCTGATACTACTAGACTTTCTATTCTTGAATCTTTACGAAGAGGAGAGAAACTACTTCAGAAATAGTGAAGGAGACTAATCAAAATCAATCAAATATTTCAAATCATTTATCTTGCCTGCTAGATTGCGGACTAGTTAGAAATAGAAGAGAAGGAAAGAATGTCTTTTACGATCTAAATAATGAAAGGATCACACGATTATTGAAGAAAGTGATTCCGTTCTAACAGAAATAGTTAATGGATTGTATAATTGTGTAAATTACAATAATGAATCCTTGGTAGACGTCCAGGATAAGAAGAAAAGCAAAAATTGAAAAAGAAATTTACATTGTCGGCTGACATTCCAAATGGAATTAAAAAAGATGGTTCAAATCACAAGGATGAAAACAATATCGAGATTTTGAAAGAAGTTGCAGAGGACAATTGTGGTTGTAATTGTTCTTGTGGTGATTCGGAATTACAAACACCGTCATCATCATTATCGTCTATAGAAACTATGATGGAAAACTCTTTTGAAAAACAGCAAAATGCAAAAAGGAAAGAGCAAGAAAAGAAGACAAAAAGCAAAAATACTCATCCTCATAGGATTGACACTAACTATTCCTCTAGTAATTCTAGAATTACTAAAATTTTATAATCTAGTTGGAGATAGCTTTCTTTTTGGTTACCTTTTTCTGATTTTAGCAACTCCTATCCAATTTTATTAGGTAGACCGTTTTACAAACGCTTTACAATTCTATTAGGAAAAGAAAAAGTTTCACAGTTGATATCTAGTCGCATTAAGCACATCCGTAGCGTATGTATATAGTGTAATTGCTCTCTTTACCAATCAAGGCGTAAGTTTTTGAAGCGTCTCCATCTGTATTAACAATATTTACAATTGGAGAATACCTCGAAAGTAAAACATTAAAGACTACTTGATTCTATTAGGAATCTTATTGCTTTAAAAACCTAAAGACAATCACAATCAGAGACGATGGAAAACAGGAAGAAATAGAAGTTGATAATCTAAGAGTTGATGACATTTTTGTCGTAAAACCTGGTGAAAATATCGCAACTGATGGTATTATTATTTATGGAGATACTATTGATGAATCTGCAATTACTGGTGAATCAATTCCAGTTGAAAAAGTTTGAAGGATAAGGTCATTGGTGGAACTATAAATAAGACTGGCTACATTCGTGTTAAAGCAACTAGCGTTGGAAGCCAAACAGTATTAGCAAATATTGTAGAATTAGTTTCTAAAGGCAAAACAACAAACCTTCGATTCAAAGAATTGCAGATAAATGCTAAATATTTTATTCCAATTGTATTTTCTATAGCAATTATTTCTGCTTTCTACTGGTTAATAGTAGCACAAGCTCCAATTGAATTTGCTATAACAGTGTTTGCAACTGTCTTGGTAGTGTCATGTCCATGTGCTTTAGGTATTGCAACTCCTATGGTTGTATCACTGGCAATTGGTTTGGCCGCTAAACAAGGTGTAATAATTAAAGGGGGTAGGTATCTTGAGAAACTAGCCTCCGTGGATACCATCGTATTTGATAAAACCGGAACGTTGACTAAAGGTAAACCAAAAGTAACTGATCTTATTCCAAATAACAGATATGATCAATATTATTTATTGCAAATGGCAGCTTCTTCTGAAATAAAATCAGAACATCCAATAGCACAAGCTATTGTAAAAAAGGCAAGAGAAGAAAAAATAGCCTTGCTAGAAGTAAGTGAATTTGATGCAATGATTGGTCATGGAATTATGGCTAAATATAACCAAAAAAGGATATTGGTTACTAATCCACGTTCAAACAAAAACATGTTAAAATCAAACAATGAAAATTCCTTATCTCGAATTCAATCTATGATTCCTAAAGATATGGAATCGAAAATAACTGATTTAGAGTTGGAAGGTAAAACAGTAGTAACAATCTTTGTAGAAGAGAAGTTAATTGGTCTAATAGCAGTAGCCGATACAATAAGAGAAGATGCCATATCTCTAGTTAAAAAAATTAGATCAATGGGAAAGGAAGTAATTCTTCTAAGTGGAGATAATCAAAGAACTAGCAGTGCAATTGCCAAACAAATAGGTATAGAAAACGTTTTTTCAGAAATGCTACCGCAGCAAAAGTTAGAAAAAATCAAGGACCTACAACAGAAAGAAAATCGCATTGTAGCAATGATTGGAGATGGTATTAATGACGCGCCAGCTTTAACTCAAGCCGACATTGGGATAGCAATTGGATCAGGAACAGATGTTGCAAAGGAAGCAGGACACATTATTTTGATAAAAAATAATTTATCTGATATCTTATTCACACTACAGTTATCTATATACTCGTTAAAAAAAATAAAACAGAATCTAGCAATATCTTTTGCTTATAATTCTATAACTATTCCTATAGCTGCTGGGTTATTATTCGGCTTTACAAATTCTTTAATATTGACACCTGCTTTGGCAGCTTTAGGATGGGTAATAAGTGATTCACTTGTTTTTGGTAATTCTTTACTATTAAGGAGATTTAAACCTAAAAATTAGAATTCATTTCTACATTGGAAAAACATATTGAATCAGAGTCATTATGTCCATGTCATTTTAATACATACAATCTAGAATTATATTAAACTTTAACAAATTATTGATATGTTTTCATCTGGCAAAAATTAAAAGGTTCCCAAAAGATGGGATAGAAGTAAATACGCGAAGTTTCCAATTAGACTTATTGTTGCGAATTAGTAGGGGAGAACTTTTGTACACGATTATTATTCGTATCTGCGACGTATACATTACCAGATGGATCAACATTTATCCCTTCAGGTCTTGCAAATTGACCATCCTCTGTTCCGGGTGATCCCCACTTTGTGATAAATGCACCGTTGCTATCAAATACCTGCATTCGTGCGTTTCCTCTGTCTGTCACAAACACTCTATCTAATTCATCAATAGAAAGACCAGCAGGTGCGTCGAATTGACCATCCCCTTCTCCTTCAGTACCCCATGCAGTTATGAATTCACCATCTGCTGTGAATTTTTGTATACGATTATTGTCCAAGTCTGAAACATATACATTTCCTTGCGAGTCTACGTCTAAACTCTCGGGGTTTGAAAGTTGTCCTGGGGCAGAACCTTCTGATCCCCACTTTGTGATAAACGTACCGTTGAGATCAAATTTTTGTATATTCATGTTTGCTGCGTCATCAGCATATACAAAACCTCTCTTAGCATCAACAGCTATACCATGTGGATGTAGAAATTGACCATCCCCTTCTCCTTCAGTACCCCACTTTGTCAGGAATTCACCATCTGATGTGAATTTTAAAATTCTAAGATTACCTCTATCAGTAACGTAAATATTCTCCTCAGAATCCAATGCAACACTATGAGGATGATTCAGTTGACCATCCTCTTCTCCTTCAGTACCCCATGCAGTTATGAATTCACCATCTGATGTGAATTTTTGAATGCGATTATTGTCATAATCTGGGCATATATACAAAGCCATTCTTTTCATGAACATCGTTTAGCCTCAAACTGCCCGTCACCACTTCCTTGGGATCCCCAAGTAGTAAGAAAAGAATAACTTTCGGTTTGAGCAAGCGCTAAATTACTAATACTTGTATTATTTAAATTAAAAGTAATTACAAAAATAAAAAATATCACTATTACAGATGAAGACAAAATAATCTTACTGGTAAAATAATTTTCTGACCCTTTCATACTCCTTTGACTCCACTAATACATATTATAAATTTTATTTATGATATTTATAGTGAAATTTACTAGTAGATCACCCATTCGAATTAAATAATAATCTAGACAGTGTCAAGGGTTTAATGTTAAATTAAACGCTGCTTGTAAACTCGGATGTAACTTTGTATGCACGATACTCATGATTTCAAACGGGTCAGTTCTGTTTTTTATTGAATAGCTTAGATCCATTAAATCCTCGCCGATATTATTTAGAGAATTTTTATTATTTTTATTTTCAAAAATTCTCAACGTAGAGTCATAAATCTCTAAAGCTCTTTTGGCATATTCTTTTGAAATCATATATTTATCAATATCAATTAAAGATCCACTTTTATTAACAGTATTCATTAGGTTTGAAGACATATAGGACATATTTGTCATAACGCTAGGTACAATTCCATAAGACATCCCATAATTTCTTAATACTTCATCGATTAGGTTAGCAAATAATAACGCATTAACCGTAGAATTATCAAACTGTTTGCTAGAGATTTCAAAATCATTTTCACTATCGCTAATATCATCTATACTATCAATTAATCTAGAGTAATGCTCTTGTGAATTTGTTATATTTTGTGAAAGAGTATTATTTGCCATTAATGCTTCAACTCTTACCCTTTCTAACAAAGTAAGGAAGGAGGATACATCGTCATCAGATATAAAAATATGTGCATATGCTTTATTAAAATTCAATGGGGATGTAAAAACAGAAAATAACATAATAATAGATACAAGAAAAGAAACAAAACTTGTAAATTTCATTTACTAATAAGAGTATTATGGCAAGTTATAATATATCTTTAGATATTTTATTAGATAAAAAATGATCTTTCCATAATGATTCGTTTATACCTATTTGGCTAGGTATTACCAATGGTTTATTGTCAAGTATGATACTCAAGTTAGAATGAAAATAAACAGTAGAAGGATTTGCATTTTTTGAGGTCAGACTAGTATTCTGAGGTTTTATAGCTAATTCAATATATACACTTAGAGCCTATCCCAAAATTCGATAGGATTATAGCTCCTTTCTTATCTTGTTAAACTGTGGCTTGTGTTCAGAAGAAAGAGGTGGAAGTAAGAAATGACAAAGACAATAACTCTCATCCTACTATCATAACCATTCCAGACAAATTATGGGATGAGTTTAAGAAGATACTACCTAAAGAAAAGCCACCAAAGACTGTTGGTAGACCAATTATACCATTTAGAAAAGTACTTGATGGAATCCTTTATGTACTAAGAACAGGATGCCAGTGGAAAATGTTACCCAGAGAATATGGCTCAGGTTCTGTCTGTCATAGGAGATTTCAGGAGTGGAATAACCTTGTTATTTTCAAAAAGGCGTGGATTAAACTATTGAAAATCTATGACAAAGAGATAGGCATCAACTGGACATGGCAGTCTCTTGATTCCATATCCGTAAAGTCACCTTTAGGGGGGCCGAAACAGGAAACAATCCTACTGATAGGAGCAAACTAGGTACAAAAAGACATATTTTAACAGAGAAGAAAGGTATTCCACTATCGGTTGTGATATCGCCTGCCAATACTCATGACATCAATCTGGTAACAGATGTAGTTGATAAAGCAGTCATCAAAAGATCGAAATCATTATCCAGATCCAAACCCAAATCAAGAAGAAGAATAAGAAGACGATTGCAACATCTGTGTCTAGATAAAGGATATAAATCTGCAGAAGAAGAAAAGAAACTAATCAAACGAGGCTATATCTTGCATATACCAATCAAGAAGAAGGAGAAGAAGAAGAAGAAGAGAGGAGGAGAAGATAGTGAAGAAAAGATGGATGAAAAACCGATACCAAACCGTAAAAATATTCAGCAAAAAGATGGGTTGTAGAAAGAACTAATTCATGGCATAACAGATTTAGAAAACTGTTTACAAGATATGAAAAGAAGGATGAAAACTATCTTGGGTTGGTACAGTTCTCTTGTTGTATGATAATCTATAGAAAGTTAATTTTGGGATAGGCTCTTAGTATAACCACCACCACAATCAAAGCAATAATAAAAATTAATTGTCTCTTATTCATTCTTGGTTGTTATTTATTTAATATTATTCTGACTCAAAGTTCATGTAATTCCTTCTAATTTGAAACAATAAATTTAATGCATCATTTGAGCCATTGAATTTGTAATAGATGAATTATTTGACTCCTCGGGTGTGCGACCATTAGATGTAGTGTTGTTGTTATTACTAGAATTATCCAAACCTATTCCGCTAATTAAAGTTCCATACATTTCATTAGAACTTGAAAAGTGACCACGAGTTTTATTGACATCAATCATCAGGCCTAATACCTGTTTACCCATAAGATGGATAGTTATAGGAACCTGTTCATATTCGGTCCCATTATCTGTATAGATATCCGTGCCTCCAGTAACCACTATATCATTGCCAGCAAAAATGACGTTATCAGAGGTTAAATTACTTATGATATGGTTATGATTAAGGCTTCCATCTGGTCTAATCATTGTAAAATTGGCATCAAAAGTTGCACTCATATTAGGATTTTCTATGTTTTTATTACTAGAGTTATCAATTTCCAAATTCCATAAACCGCCTTGAATCCACGTTACAGTGCCATCTTCCATCTGATTATTGGCAAAATGTCCTGACGCCATCACAGTTTTTGACTCATTTTGTTCTTCAGAGGTATTATTACTACTGTCATCAGAAGTAGATGAAGAAATATTTGAAGAATTTGTGAATAAGTTTGGAAATTCTTGTGCAAATACCATTAGTGAAAAGGATTTTTCGTGTGTATAACTTGTGGAAGAGGATACTCCAACTACCGTGACAGATAATATAATTAAAATAGATATAATCGATATTTTATTATTTGACCGCGAATAAAACTTATCCATTTATTCATATAATAGTCTAACACATAAATTTATTCCTCAATATTACTTTGATAAATAGATAATGAACAATAATGATAAAGTGGTGGCTTATCATTCGTAAATCCGGTTATTAGGTTGCTTTTTTTAATTGTTGTAGAATGTATTTAAAAAAAATAAATTAGGTATGTTTTTTTAAGAGTTTTGGTTTATATCTTCCCAATAACAAAGAGTTTGTAACAACGGTAACAGAGCTCATAGCCATTGCCACACCCGCAAGAATAGGAAGCCAACCAAATACTGAAAGCCCAAAAACAGGAACCAGGGCACCAGCTGCGACCGGGATGAATCCAGTAGTATAAGCAAAAGCCCAGAACAAGTTCTGCTTTATCTTTGCAACCGTTTTTTTTCCCAGGTCGAGTGCAGTTATTACGTCTCGAATATCGTTCTTAATTAAAATAATACCGCCAGTTTCTTTTGCAACATCTGTTCCCGAACCTATTGCAATTCCCAAATCAGCTCTAGCTAAAGCAGGTGCATCATTAATTCCGTCTCCGACCATTGCAACAACTTTATTTTCTTTTGTCTTTAAATTAGCAACAATCTCTTCCTTTTGATGTGGTAATACCTCTGCTATTACTCTATCAATTCCAATTTTGGAGGCAACAGCCTTTGCAGTTCTATCATTATCTCCAGTAAGCATTATTGGTTCGATTCTTTGATCTTTTAACATCTCTATCACTTCTCTTGCTCCCTCTTTGATGGTATCAGCTATTGCAATTATTCCAGACAAGCGATTATTTATAGAAACCAAGACGGCAGTCTTACCTTCTTGTTCTAGTTGCGAAAGTGTAGTTTCTATATTCATGTCAATAGCTAGCTTATTGTCATACATCATTTTTCTATTTCCTATCATTATGTTTTGGTTTGAATATACAGCCTGAAGACCATGTCCTGCTACTGCTTCAAACGAATCAGGAGAGGCTATTACTTCAACTCCTTCTTTTTTTGCTTTAGCTATGATGTTTTGAGCCAATGGATGTTCAGATCCGAATTCTGCTATAGCAGCTAGTCTTAAAAGTTCAAGGTTATCCATTTGATCAAATGCTATTATGTCAGTAACAGACGGTTTTCCTTCTGTTAAGGTTCCAGTCTTATCAAATACTATAGTATTTACTTTGCCTGCTATCTCTATGTGTTCGCCGCCCTTGTACAATATCCCATTTTCAGCACCTTTTCCAGCACCCATCATCAAAGCTGCAGGTGTGGCTAGTCCCAAAGCGCAAGGACATGCGATTATCATTACAGAAACAAACGCCAGTATAGAGTAGGTTAATCCCGCATTTCCAATAAAGTACCATCCAAGAAACACTCCAATTGCTATTATTATGATGGCGGGAACAAAATACTTGGCAACTTGGTCAACCATTTTTTCCAACTTTGCTTTCCCTGTTTTAGCTTCTTCCACAAGAGTTATTATCTGAGATAAGACAGTATCCTGACCAATTTTAGTTGCTCTTACTTTTAGTAAGCCGTTTTTGTTAATTGTAGCTCCTATTACTTCATCTCCCTTTACTTTGTCTACAGGTATGCTTTCGCCTGTTATTGCAGATTCATCTATGGAAGACAAGCCATCCATTATCATTCCGTCTGTAGGAACTCTTTCACCGGGTCGTATGATCATCAAGTCGCCTTCCAAAACCTCTTCGACAGGAATTTCTACCTCTTTAAATTCCTTTGAAACTAATTTTAGTCTAGAAACATCTGAAGAAGTATTACTATCTTGAATGTCTATGCCACTTTGATTTTCATTATTTTTTTCCCTTATTTCAGGTCTTAATACCCGTGCAGTCCGTGGTTTTAAATCTAGTAACTTTCTAACTGCATCGGATGCCTTTTCTTTTGTCTTTGTTTCAAGCAGTCTTCCTATCAAAATAAGTGTAATTATTATTGCAGCCGTTTCAAAGTATACAGCAGTAAATGGAAAGTATCCCGGAATAATGGTAACTATAGCACTATAAACATAAGCAGCAGTAGTGCCTATAGCAATTAAGGTATCCATATTTGATGCTTTAGCTTTAATGCCATCCCAAAATCCTCTGTAAAAACGCCATCCAATCCAAAATTGGATGGGAGAAGCCAAGGCCAAAAGTATGTAATTAGTATATTCCATCATCTCCATAGGTAGAAGATGGCCTAGTTGTGGAATCATATGCGGTAGACTGAGTAAAACTATGGGTATAGTTAGTGCTATGCTTATTGCAACATGCTTCTTTAACTTTTTTAAAGCCTTCTCAGGCTCGAGAAATTCATTTAAACATTGAGATGAGCAAAAATAATAAGTAATTCCATCTTTTGTATGATGAATTGAGCTTTCCTGTTCTTCTACAAACATACCGCATATAGGGTCTTTTGCCATATCATTAATAGCAATTAGAACATATATAATAACTGGACTTTACAAGTGTAAAATACTAATAATCAAAATTAATAAATCCAAAGAATGTAGAAATATGTCAAGTTAGTATAGAGGTATTCCAAGTCTATAGATCCTAGATAATCTTTTCTCTATTTTGAAATTTGAAATTAAAATATTAAACTAAGAGGGAGAGATAATGGATATTGCCATCTTATGAAAAGATTCATTTTAAAGTTGTCGGAATGTATTGTACAACCTGCAAACCCATTGTAGAAAAACAACTAAAAAACAATAATGGAATTAAAAAAATTGATATAAACTATATGACAGATAGTGTGGTTATTGAATTTGATCCCACTTTAACAAATATTAAAGAAATAAAAGAAAGTTTAGGAAATTCAGGTTACAAATTCGTTAGAGCACCTCGTTATTAACTATAGG
>JARFXS010000078.1 GCA_029194465.1 Candidatus Nitrosocosmicus sp. | reverse complement strand
ATAGGTAACTTACCAAAATGATTATCTACTTTCTGGATCTATATTTACAATTATTACATTGTCATTTGATTTTTGTATAGAAGTGGGAATATCTGTTGCGGGACCAGCTTGCAAACTTACAGTTGAAGTCCCATTATAGATTGTAGCGTTGTTGTCAGGATGTGTCACATTTAAGACAACAAAATCTGTTAGGAGTATGTGTATGTCTTGCGGTCCCATCAGGTTTTACCATTTCAATAGCAGCATTAAAAAACATCTGAATGGTGATTATTCTGAACATCTGTATCATTTGCCATGTTTAACCTCCAGTTTCCAACCATAATCCAATCAACAGCACCACTTTGATTTTCTGATAATCCAACAATTGGACCAAAGACAAACTGATCATCTATAATTTCCGATGGAATCGCACTTACAAAATTTGAAACAGATGAGATGGATGCAAAGCTAGCAATCAATAAAGCAGTGGCGAATAATAATGCTCTTAAATTCCTCATAGTGTAATAAACCATATTGATTATCTCATCTAATTAAGATTTGTGGTACAAACATCGCAACAAGATTTAGATGCTTGGTCAAAAGATACAAACGTGGATTTAGTCATATAGTTGGCGATAAAATCATGATGCATTGATAGGCCAAACGAGTTAATTGTAAATGAATTTCATTTTGACATACATACCTAGATCTTTATTCCATGTATCTGTCATTAGGAATATTATAGTCAGAGTTTTTGGCCATTATGTATGGATCGCTTTATTTTCGAATTTGTAGACTCTTCAAATATGTATTAAAACCGTTTTCATTAATTATTATGTTGAGATGATCTTCTATAAGAAATAGACTTACAAGGAGTTTACACTTCAATAGTGAATTCATAAGTTCATGATTGCATTCTAGCTCTAAATCCTAATCCTATAACCACAATTCCCGTTATTATCAACATCATTTGACCCGTAAAGGCAAGTGAATTGGCCTTTGAAAAAGCGCCAAAGTTTAGGTTCAAAGTAGTATTTCCCTCATTAATGACTTCGATCTATATTCTCCGTCGATCAGTGCTGTAATTGTTTCATTGAGTATTTTATTATTCTTATTGGTTATATTCATTATCAACTTATTGTTCGGATCTGTTGCTAATAATGAAGCATCTGATCCATTACCGTAAATATTAAACATGTTACCTGAATTCATGTCAGGTGTAAATACTTCTAACTGTTTTGGTTTCATCATTACGGGGATTTCTACGAATCTAGGAATACTTGAATCTATGATTGACAAAATACCTATTCCAATGAATATGAATCCTGCTCCAAAAAATATCAGGAGAGAAAGTTTTTTTGAAATAGATCATATGCTTTACCTTTTTCTATTTTTACATGTAAATATAATAACTTTTCTAATACTGATAGCATAACAGGTCATTATTTGTTTGATTAACTTGTTCACAGACATTTTATATTTTTGATAATTCTTTTGATTTAATTCTATATGTTGCAAATAGTACATTTCAAAATCTTGGACGAAAAATACCATGTCTTACATAAAACATTCCTCGATTCTATTGAATATTCACCATAGAATATAATACAAGATTCTCAAATTAACTGAAGCAGTCATATATATCATTTAGGGCTAAAGTCAAAAAATATCTAATCATTGTAATAAGATAGTTTTTTTATATCTTGCATAACTGATTATGCCAATCGAAACCATCATGATACCAAATAGAATGAACATGATTGGTGCATACAATATCAATCTGGTAATTCTATATCATCTACTAGAGGAACCATTGTTGATACATATGTTATCCCTATAATTAGGCTTATACCTGATGCAATAACTAGTATGTGCGACAATTTTTGAACCTTCAAGAAAGACATTAAAAAAGGATAATGCGATAGCAGGAGCGATTGATATAAAGATTATTTGAATAAAAGCACTTGATGGTTCTACTGTAGTGCGAGGTCCTGTTGAATCGGGACCGATCAAAAAAGTTGAAAAAAGAAATAGATATTAGGATGAATAAAATCACTAAGCCTAAAATTGATATCGATAACCATTCGCCTGTTCTTAACATTTTGATAATTTTGTAATTGGTAAATATATTATTTTGTGTATGTTATTACATTATCCTCGAGTTCATTTTGATAAACCTTCATAATGCTTTTACAGGTTTATTTCTACATACTCATTATTTTTAAGATTCTGGTTATTTCCATTATCAAGTAAAATGGATAGATATGATGAGGATTAATTGAAGTAATACGCTAATTCTAAACTGATTACTTACAAAGGTAAATATCTTGTTTTCCAAATAATATATAATCCTCATCTATTGAAACAAGACATTCTGGGATCTAGGGAACAAATTTATTGTATTGTATCTGATATGACACTATTTACACTGCATAATAATGGTTGAAGTTGTCAAGAATAATTTAAAAGTAAAGAAACCAAAAGATCATTTTTTAGTCTTACTTTTCCTATTTAGGTATAGAAATTCTGGTTGGATTTTATACTGGTAGTTTAGGCTCTTCTTGAAGATGCCGGAAACATATTGGTCGTCATCTTCCCAACTATATAATGGCATAGTATTCTTTTACCAATTTGGTCTTCATTTTGGCCCATTTAGAAAATTGTTATAATAATACCATGGATTAATTGGTAAATAGTAAATAATGACAAAGACGGGTATATTTATTGTCATTTACTATCACGAAGAGACAATAGTATTTGCTTTTGTAATTGTTTCTACAATAGGCTTGGTCATATGATATCCACAATCATAATTTAAATAACTTTTTACATATTCAACGAATGTATTACAAATCAAATTCTGATAGATTAAAGATAAAATAGCTTTTCCAAATAATAAATCCTATCAAAACAAATCTAGTTTCATTTTTGTACCCCAATGTCTTTTTAACCTACTTTTCAGGATATATATATTCATTGCAGCGTAAGGAAGGCAATTCTTATATTTATGAATACGTGAAGAACTTTCTTGCCAATAAAACTAATCTGTTTTTTAGTTTTATCATTGTTTTTTAGTTCTATTATTGCATATATTTTTCTGGTTCCTCACTTAACGCATCCAACTATGTCCTATCATATCTTGATTCATCTGCTCAGTCTGGACATTGCTATATTCCCTTTACAACAATTTCACTTATTTCATACCGAAAATTAAAAAGTAGGAAATTATTGCTAACATCTTTTAGTTTCGCATTTCTTTTAATCATAGAAATGTTTTATTTGTTGCAAGCAAGTCACGCTATTCAAATATTCTATATACCATTAATTGAGGTAGATTTCTCTCATATGTTACTATTGTGCATGCTCGTTCTGTTTGCTTGTGGTGTGTTAAGGACTGATAAAAAATGATGAATGCGAGTCTCGGAGAGGAATCTCAATTACCGCAATTATAGGTAAAAATTACAAAAAAACGCAGGTAATAAATATATAAATTTATCATTCGAATGTTATGCAGCAATGGTTATAATAAGATGATGTATGAAAAATTAATGAATAATATTTATTTAATGCTCATAGGAGCTGTATTCGTAACTTCTCTTTTGGTGGCTCCTGTATTGCAAATGTCATATGCTCACCAAAGAGCACTCTGAAATTAATGGAAAAGATTACTTGTTTTGTTATTGGTTCTGCAAATGAACCATTATATGTAGATGATAAAACATCTGCAACACTAGATGCCTGCTGGCCAAATTCGTCAGATCAACCAATAGTAGAGCAAACGGGACCCAACCAATTACTGGACTAGAAAACATGTTAAAGGTGGAAATATTAGCAGGTGACAAGAACATGACATCTAATTTGGATCCTGCATTTGGTGAAGTAGGAAAATATGAGTCAGAGACATTTTATCCAACAGTTGCAACAACATTTGACTATAGGATTTATGGAAACATCAATGGAACGAACTTTGATGTAACATTCTCATGTCAACCAGCAGGAGGAGAATCTGCACCTTCTGATAACTCTACAGTTGACATTTCCGAAAATGTGGTAAGAAAGGCACTGCAAGGAGGTTTTGGATGTCCTGAGGATAGAACAGGATTCCCCGAACCATATATGTCCCAACTTGAGATATCTCGAGAACTAAATCGAACCAGTTCACCGTAATAACTTTTTTTTACACTATGTATATCCTTAACTGTCTAAAATCGTCCCTCACTTTTCGATCTAAATGCGTACATTATTTTAAAAATAGAAAGCCACAACCAATAGCATTAAAAGGTGATTTATAACTGTGTTCAACCATTCTTTGGCTATAACTAATGCCTATTGTGTATGAAAGAGAGGGTTAGCATCATAATATACAATAATACTGCTATAACATCTCAAAAAATTTGAGATTTTCAAGAAAGCACTACATAATTATTAATTATTTCATTAAGAATTTGATAATCAAGCATATGTTGGAAGTTTTGCTAAAGATTTGCATTCTTTGCGATTAACATTAAATATTGTTCATTTATTACAAATATTCATCAAATTTTAAGCTATGTAACCATTTTATATAAAATTCTTATGTCCAAAAGGTTTAAAAATATCTTCTAGTTAATTTAGCTCAATGAAGAGTACATTAGCAATTTTTGCTTTGTCAGCTGTTCTAATGTCTGGATTAATTTTACTTCCTGGCATAAACATGAAATCATTTGCAATATCAAATGACCAAGGTCAATTATCATTAGCCAATATGAATTTTAGAATAGGTGGATCCTTCCAACAAGTCTCCAGTGAGGAGGCAGCTGCAAGTGTAGCCCCAGTGAAAAATGTAACATTTGTTGCTATTGAGAAAAATATTACATTACCAAGTGGTCAAAATGTAGCCGCATTAACATGGAATGGTACTATCCCAGGACCAACTGTTCGTGTAACTCAAGGTGATCTTCTAAATGTCAAGATTATTAATCATCCTAACAACACACTAATTCACAGCTTGGATCATCACGCATCCACAATAAGTGCAGTTCCAAACTTTGGTCCAATTAATGTAAGCGATTCAAAGCAATACAGCTTCATCGCAACTCAACCAGGATTCTTCAAATACCATTGTGAAGGTAATGCAGTATTAGGCATGGACCAACACGTATTCCAAGGAATGGTTGGTGGTGTGATTGTTGACCCAGTAGATGGTTATACAGGTTATGAAGGTGTATCCGTAGAGAATGGTACTGTAATGCACTAACAACAACAGAAGTATCTCCAGATGCTAAAGAAATTGCATTCCAATTCTCAGAATACTATCTAGATCCATCTGGCAACTATGATTCCGCAGCAATGTTCGCTCACACTCCAACTGCTTCATGGATAAATGGTATTCCATTTGGATATGATCCAGTAATTACCAAGACACCAAATGCAACAACATTGTTCTTAAAACAAGGTGACCATGTAAGATTCTTCTTGCTTAATCACGGTGATCTTCCAACTAACTTCCACATTGTAGGTGAAATACTTGACAGAGTCACTGATGGCAACCTAGTTAGCGGAATTGGTAAACAAACATACACAGTGGGTGGATCTAATGATGCAATTGCTGATGTAGTATTTGATAAACCTGGTGTATTTGACCAACCACCATGACTACTCACAATTGTTCAAAGGTCAGGGTAAAGGATTAATTGTAGTTGATGGTCCAGACAATGGTAAGCAAATTATTAGGCTTGACTGATGATGCAAACCCATCAAATGCAATCCCACCAACTGGTGCAAACAGCATTCCAGTGAATGTTAAACCACCATACATGCTTGGTATCCATTAGCATGGAATGGTGAAAACACCACAACAACATCGGAAACACCACAACAACAACATAAACCTCTCTTTTTTTTAATTACTTAATATAAAACCTGAAAAATTATTATTAAATTAAAAAAAAATTAAAGTTATTATATTATCTCGATAACTCTATCAATATCCTCTCTATGGTATTTAGCTTTAACAAAGAATCTACATCGCCCTTTCCTGCAAGAGATTGATATATTTCAAATATGTTAGCTAATGCTTCTTTTATCTTTGCATTTTTATCAGTGTCCACAGCTTTTGTGGTTGCTGTCGTTGTTGTTGTTGAGGTATTATTTGGATTTGTAGGTGTTTCTAAAATATCCAATTGTGCGTTCACCAGCTGGCTAACTGGATATATGGAATTACCTGCTACGAAAATAGCTATCATTACAACGGATAACACCTGAATTATTCATATACTATCAATAATTTTTCTTATTATAAAAGTAATACCTTAGTTAGTAATTTAAAATGTATCGTTATGATTTCAATTATGTAATAAGATGATACTTTTTATGATGTATTAAATACTATATTACTATCAGAGATTCATAGCTGAAATTCATTAATAGTTTTCTATAATGATTCTGCCTTCTTTGTTTTTGTCAAAAACCTTTTCTATCGCTAACCTTGAATCCTCAAGAGAATATCTTTTCCAAATTCTGGTGCTAATGTTTTGTCCTTTTGTCATTTCTATGAGGTTTAGTAAACTCTCAACAGACCCTCCAGTAGTCCCTTTTATCGTAATTTGTTTATTATACAATAGTCTGCCATCTGTGAATAAGTTACCACCAGTAAGTACACCAAATGTGATTATGTTTCCTAGTTTTCCAACTATCTCCATTCCTTTGGCCCAGGTCTTTTCTCCAAGTGAATTTATGACTACGTCAGCCATGGCTCCATTAGTAATCTCAGATATTTTTTCTTTGAGGTTTTCATCAATCGGTAAAACGTAGTCCGCACCATATTCCTTAGTCCATGGTTTAGTAGAAAGCGATATTGTTATCGCATCAATAATATTGCCAAATTGTGTACAAAAAAGGCCTGTATTTCCAGAACCACCAAATATCACAAGGTTATCTTTTGATTTGAGTCCTGATTCTTGTATTGCATTGAAAGCTGTTAAGCCGGCTATTGGTAAACCGGAGGCGAGTTCCCAATTTAGTTCGTCGGGAATTTTTATGATATTTTGTTGAGGAACTATGATATATTCTGCAAATCCGCCGTTTCTTGAAATACCTATCATTCCGCCATTTTCACAAAGCGTTTGATGATTATTTATACAATATTTACAAAATCCGTCAAATACTCTGTTATATATGATGACCCGGTCACCTTCTTTAATTGTATTGTTTACCCTCTCGCCCTTGTTTTTTATAATCCCGGATATTTCAGAGCCAGCTATATGAGGATATGGATTTATCTTCATTGCTGGACCGTTTTCTCCGTGTATTCCGGTTACAGTATAATGATCAATTGGGTTTACACTAATACATTTAGTTTCTACCAAGACTTCATCTTCTCTCATATCTGGTAATTGGTAATCACCAAAGATCAAATTCTCAATGCCTGGCTTATTAAAGAAAAGGGCTTTCATATTTTATTTCAGTTATATTTTATGTATAATATTTTTTTTGATTTCTTATTGCTAATATCTAGTAAATAATCATCCTTTAGATTACATCAAAATTTAAAAATGTGATGAATAGTAATTTTTATTGATGAATGCCTATCTTATTTTAATGATAATATTTGTTATTGGGTTTTCAGTAGTTCAAATACCTTATGGATATTCGCTTAATAGCAATAATATTAGTTCTACATATTACGAAAAGAATTGCAGAAACGATACCTGTGTTGTAACTACTTGTAACAATGGTCAATCCTGTCATACAGCTTCGTCTGACAATTCCACAACTAATAACACACAATCTCAATTGACCGATAAGGGAACCTTTGAACCTCAATCTCAATTGACCGATAAGGGAACCTTTGAAACAAAGAAACTGGAATTCAAGAATTTTTGGGAAAATTTCTTAAATTTCAATAAGTAAGAAAAAAGACAGATAATCTATCATTTTTTTAGTTAAGGGGTGGAAATAGAGATATCGTTACTTAAAATACGATGCTATTAACTGATTTATTTTTCATTATCTTTATTGACTAAAGTGAAGAGTAACTACAATTGTCAATTTTTTTCCTTACTTCTAACTTCTACTTTGATAACCAATTCCTTATATATAACATATCGGCATAATTTTCTACATTCGAAAGGCGCGAAAATATAAACCTTAATAATTGTATGTTTTAAAATCTGTTAATCAAAAAATCAAAATTTTATGATAATTTTATTAATCTATTCATTTTGATTGAAATTTTTAAGTAAAAAAGGAAAAACTTTATAATCTACTATAAACCTTTTGTGACCGTTGGCAATAGATACTGGCGATACGACGTGGATGTTAATCTCCACTGGATTAGTATTTTTGATGACTCCTGCTCTGGGTTTTTTTGAAGCAGGGTTAATCAGATTAAAAAATTCTTTGTCCGTTATTATGCAGACTATGACGGGAATGGCATTACTATCAACCCTTTGGTTCATAGTAGGCTTCACGTTGGTGTTTGCACCGGACGTTAATGGAATTATAGGGGACCTTCAGTGGTTTTTCTTTAACAATGTACCATATAACGATTCAGTTGTTTGGGCTCCTACAATACCTGGAGTTAACTTTGCCACCTATCAGATGATGTTCGCAGTCATTACTCCTCTACTGATTACTGGCGCTTTTGCAGAACGTATGAAATGGAACGCCTTTTTCATTTTCATAATCGTCTGGAGCCTTGTAATTTACTATCCACTTGCCCATTGGATATGGGGTGGCGGTTGGCTGGCAAAGATAGGCGTCTTTGATTTTGCAGGAGGTATCGTTATCCACACAAGTGCGGGTATGGCGGCTCTAGCGTCGGCTTTGGTCTTGGGTAGGCGAAAAGGATTTGGGCCGGAAATTATGGTGCCTCATAATCTTCCGCTTGCGGCTATAGGAGCTACTCTTCTGTGGATAGGGTGGTTTGGTTTCAACGCAGGTAGCGCTCTAGCATCAGGTGCCCTTGCCGCAAGTGCCCTACTTGCCACGCAAATAGGAGCTTGTACTTGTGCACTTGTTTGGATACTATTAAGTTGGAAGAGGACTGGCAAGCCTACAGTTAGTGCAGCAATAAATGGTGCAATTTCTGGGTTGGCCGGAGTCACTCCAACGGCTGGTTTCATTACGGGGCAATGGGCATTCGTTTTAGGTATTGTATTGGGCTTTGCATCCTATTACGGAATTGTATTGATAAAGGAGAGATTAAAGATTGACGATGTTTTGGATGTAAGCTCTGTTCACGGAATTACTGGAATTGTTGGCAGCTTGTGGATAGGTCTATTTGCGACTCAGGCAATTAATCCAATTGGTCCAAACGGTTGGCTATATGGAAATCCAATGCAGTTACCAATCCAGGCTTTAGGGGTTGGAGTTGGCGCTCTAATGGGATTTGTTGGAACATTTGTAATCTTGAAGATTCTAGACTATACTATTGGGATTAGAGCTAAGGAGGAAGAAGAGGACTTGGGCCTGGATATTTCGTATCACCAGGAGGTGGCCTATGAAAATAAATAATCTCATCTTTGATTTTTTATCTTCATAAAATCCAATTTTATTTTTTATAAATTTCTTGTAAATTATTTTACTAAAATGTATAGTTATATCTTAACATATTGTTTTTATAGTATTATATTAAATTTTAATCTGATGTCTAATTCATTAGCAAATCACAAAAGAATTGTGCTGCTTTCTGCAACTCTATTTGCTGCTACTTTGTTACTTTTTGGTGCCTATTCATTTAATGGCATAAACGCACAATCATTAGAAAAAATTACAATAGGTCTAAATTCTGCTACTTTCGGACCTTTAACTTCAAATCCATCCCTTAATCAAGTAAAACTATTGGTTGACTATCAAACCAAGGATCTTTCGCTAGTGGATTCCACCATTAACGGAAAAATGGAGGTGTTTGCACACAATGGAACTCTAATAAAGACTTCTTCCTATCCAAACGGCTTTACAATAACTGATGCGGGAATTATCCAATTTGCTACTTCCTTCACTGACCCTGCACTAACAAATGTAAAAACAAATGTCACTCTAACTGATTTGAATAAGACTGAAACACTATCAAATACCTTATCTTCTGACGTCGCATTAACCCTTTGATTTAACAATTTTTATTTTTTTTATTATATTTCGACAACTTTATCCTATTATATTTAATTCAACACAGTATTTTTATGTAATTAATTAAAGAGTTTGAAACATTATTGTAATACTTTTAATCCTATTATATCAAACATAGTAAATTTATCAAAGAATGTTTAAATTGCATATCCAACAAAATTAGGGAAGCCTAATGTTATTAGTATTAACGCCGTGTCTAATTTTTAGCGCTTGCATGCGAGGTAAAAGAATGTGGTAAAACTACTAGCAACTTTTATCCTGCTATTGTTGATCGTAAATATATCAATTTCATCTGTAAATAATGTTCTAGCTCAAAACTCTACTTCTACCAAAAATCCTGCAATATCAAATGAGGATATATTGCTTTTGAATGTTAATCTAAATAGAATAGATACACAGCTTGATATCTTATTAAATAAAATAAATAATAATAACAATTCTCTGTTATTCGAACATGCCTATATTCCCCACTCTGTAATTTATCCATCGACTAAACCTATTGCGATTGCAGTTGATGAAGAATTGGCTAATAATTTAGAAGCAAACCTTACGGAAGTCGGAATACAATCTCGTGCTGATCCAAATTCTCCTATTATTCTTGCAGACATAACCGACTCCAAAAACATAATCAACGATTTTTATTCAAAATTGAAAGATACGCTTCCTGCACAAGATTTTTCGATTCTTGAATCTCAAACCATGTCATATCTCCTAAGAGATGCTTCTAATTCATATGGGTTATATTTGAACACTTCAAAAATTGTCGACGCTGATGTTGCAAAATTTGCCATGATAGATTATGAGAATACAAAAGGGTTGATAAATCAATCAAATACCATTTTTGAAATATTAAAACCAAATATGACTGATGAAAAATCTAAAGAGATAGAATATTTTATCACAAATTTGAATACAATAATAGATTCCAAAAGTGATAATACACCCGAGTTTTCAAGAATAGTCTCTGCAATAGAGAATGATCTGAATGAATCCAATAATATTCGTATGCCAAGCACAACTAGCACTGTTGATCCATCTCTCCAGACATATTATGATAACATAGATATTATGCTAAACAATGCAATTTCCTCCATTAAAAATGGTAATTATCTTGCTGCAGACAAAAATGTATCCTCTGCATATTTGGATAATTTTGAATACCTTGAAGCCCCAATAGAAGAGGTAAATTCCACCTTAATGTTACAAATAGAAACAAATATGAGGGAAAATCTGCGTGCTTTAATCAAAAATCAAACCCCACTTGCTGACATTGAAGCTTACATTTCTAACATAAAAGAAGATCTACAAGTTTCCAAACAATTGCTAAGTACACCCAGTACTGCACAGTCAAACAATAATTTTACAATGCCATCTTCTTTTGTTACGAATACTGCCAATATCGATTCTCTAAAACAAGGGTTTGGAGTTTACACGGGAGAGCGGCGTTCTATGGGCGAAACCTCGGAAGATTTCAAGGGACAGGTTCGTAACGATATAGATACAATCAGACTTAAATTAGATGAGGTAATATCTATCTACAATCAAAATGATACTTCTCAGGCACTAGCAACCGCTAGATCAGCATATCTTGACAGT
>JARFXS010000077.1 GCA_029194465.1 Candidatus Nitrosocosmicus sp. | reverse complement strand
ATGGAAATAATTGCAAATAGTGTTTTTCGTCTTGTTACCTCCTTCCTATCTGAAAAACGACAATACAAACGAATTTAAAGATTCGAGATTCTATAGCGTGAACTTGTTTGAAAAAGGGACAATCCCTACGACTATCAAAAACCTTGAGAGGACGGAAAATGATTCTAATTGAAGAAGTTCAAGCAATTTGCAAACGTCTTGAGACTCATGGATGGAAACAGTTGTTACTAAAACATGGATTAGATATTACCTCAGCTAATTTAAGGCAAGAACTTGAACGCGAATTAACAATAGATAGAAACATACCACGTTTTGAAGATTTTTCTTTTGAAGGAAAACGCGGCATTGAACCCGGCGTCCCTAATCAAAGTCTTCTTTTCCATGCCTTAGCATCCTAATGTAATCTATGGAGTGGATGGAAAGGGACCCTCCTTCCCAACCCTCACAAATTGAAGTTATTGAGAATTATGTATTTGGTGTGAAACCACCATCAATCTTGGAATTGAGAAGAAAAGCAGAACATGGCTTATTAGCCATTGTCGTGTTTGCACATGAGTATAGACCTGCAGCAGAAACAGTTCATCAAAAACATGCGGATCATTGTTTTTCACGTACAGGTGTAGCACGGGTAGGCACAAAACCCTATTCGATATAATCCCAAAATCAGGGTTTTTTGCCTTTTTTGTAAGAAAATGATTTGAATGCTATTCGTGTGTTGCCCGCAAATATTCTGCCTTTATCGCAGTTCAAATGAAAGGCAATTTTAACAGGTTCGGTCCGATGCGATTCAAACAAGGTGATAGCAATTCAAATAATGGTAACATTAATTTAGACGATGCTAAATTAAATTTTTGGGGTACCCAATTCATAAACTTTTTAATGGCTCTGAATGTATTCGGGATCTTCCGATCTGCATATCGAATTCAATTCCTATCATGTTAATGAAAAATCAGACGCATCCATATCGAGTTAACAAAAAGGGGAAATGATACCGGTTGGAAAGATCGATATTAACAAGACACCTTTTATTTAGTGATGATATTGTCAACTTGGTAAATGATGATTATTTAGGGAGCGGAGTTGTTGTTCCTATCCATCATAAGCCTTTAGTTAAAACGGCTATTATCAAGGAAAGAACTTACATTCAAAGTCCATTAAATGGCCCAACCTTGTCATCTAGTGTTGAGATTCCTGTGGATGAGGAGAACGACAATTTCAGGCATGCTCCAGAATATATTCATGCTCGAACAAAAATAGAAAATGGAAATCATATAGATTTAAACGACGAAGACGATGTAAACAATATTGTAAAAGGGGGCAACTATGAGGCCTTACATTACATCGATTTCACAGGTGATGGCTGGGTTAAATCTTTATGTCCTGAATTAAGTAACTCAATACCACGAAATATACCGGCATACTCACTTGTTACAGCCCCAGACTTTTTTCCAAACACAGATCAAAGGGAACTAATGGATTGGTATGATCAAGTTGTTCCCTCTCATTTGAAAGAAAATTTATGGAGAATTCCACCTGAGACATTGTCAGATGATAGAATTTCACCTAATCTTCAACTAAAAGATGTAGATTTTAGACCAGAAGATAAGACTGTTACCGCAATAGTTTCATCGCTAAAAAATGATAATATGATTATGGAAACAAGTTTGGTAAGTTCAAAGACCGATAGACACTCCTATCTTCCCGATGCAGCTTCTGGCTGGTTTGCTCCTGGATGGGATATCAGTCATGATCGCACCACTGCAGGAGAGGAACATTTGGCTGCTTATGGATTGGGAAGTCCATTTCCAGAAGATTCAAAACTCTGCGCAGCTTTAAGTACGTTTTGGCCCGCTGTGGCACCAGATGCCGCTCGTACCTTTCAACCGATGGCCAATTGGCCAACTGTAAGCCCATTAACTGATGAGGAAATAGGTATAATAGGAGGTAATCCATGGGATGGCATGATAGGGCCCAAATACATAGAGCAAGACAATACAATTGAGTATACCGAATTCGATCATGCTGATTATACCTTTAATGCACTACACAATAAATTTTCTTTATCATTTACAGGAAAGATTGACATAACTGAATACCAATCAAGAGTGCTCTCCATGGCACGGGTTTATAGAGTATTAAATAGCATATCAATTTCACAAAGATCAAGCTGGGGAATAATTTCGTTTACTAATGTTTTTCCAGGTAGTAACGAACTGATATCTGCAGAAAATCAAACAGGAACTTCATTGTCAATCCCTATTTATAGGTTTGAGATGTTTAAACACGGAGATAGAATACCACACCCAACAAACAATCCTAAAAAGATTAGAGTTTCTATTATTGGAGAAAAGATTACTTTGATCGTAAGTCCTACTCTTATTTTAGTTAAAAGAGGAAATGATCCATGGGAAGTAAATAATGAATGATTGAAAAAGAATCTAAAAAATATGATGTAATTGTCGTGGGTGGGGGCCCCGCAGGTTCATCGGCAGCTATCATGTGTGCTCAAAGTGGTTTGAGTGTATGCATAATAGAACGTGAACAATTTCCAAGATATCACCCAGGTGAAACCGTTCATCCAGGAATTGAACCTTTGCTTATCCAATTAGGTATATTTGACAAAGTTCTTTCAGCTGGATTTCTAAGACACAAGGGGATATGGACAACATGGAATACAGGGAGTCAAAATCACCATCGCCAACCACAGTTTCAGTCTTTTGGTGAAAACAACGGTGAGGCATGGAAAGGATTCCAACTCTGGCGATCTAAGTTTGATACAATCCTGTTAAATCGTGCCAAGGAATTAGGGGCGGAATTGATTCAACCCTGCCAGGTATTCAGGCCCATTCTNTCCGACATCTAGGCAAAAATAAGGCTTTTGAAAGGGTTGTTACACTCAAAAGGATCAAAATATTCTACATATGTTATTGATGCAACGGGTGGGCAACATTATTTAACCAGACAATTATGTTTGATAATTAAAAGACATACTCCAAATTTAATTGCATACTATGCAAGTCCCATTGTAGCAATGGATGATGCTTTTGCAACTAAAAAGAAAAAAGGCAATCATGCTGAGCAATCAATATCTCAATCACAAGCCTCAGTTCAAAATGCCTTGTGTGCTTCTGGTGGAACAACATTTCTATCATGTAACAATGTAAGCTTCCAAAACCAAAAGAACAGTGGAAACAATGCATTAGCACAAGATGATGATGATGACCATGGTGGAAACTCTGCAGACCAAAGCATCAGTCAATCTCAGTCCTCTAACCAAAACAGTCAGGTAGTATCTGGTGGAGACACAATCGGCTCTGGTAACAATATCAACGTCCAAAGTCAAGAAAACTCTGGTAGCAACGCATTAGCACAAAGCTAAATGCAAATCCCCTTTATCTTTTTTAAATTTATAGTTTCAGCTAGTTTGAGATTAGTAAGTATAATTATTTATTTCGTAAAACCCTACTACAACAAGGAACTCAATCCCGCCGAATAAATCCAATCTAAATAATCAGTGTTCCGATGTTACATGGAGGAAATTTGCTATATCCCAACCTTCGGATTGTATCAACCTTCGGAGGATGCACTTTTAGTTGGTGATTCTGCTTCAGTTATTGATCCTTTATCTTCTCATGGTGTTATTAAAAACATTATGTCTGGTATGATGGCTGGACATTTAATCATAAAAATGGATAAAGCCCGTATTTAGAAAAGGAAGCAATGAAAAATTACAATAATTGGATAAAGGGATTGGTTCAGAAACATGATCAGACTGAATTAATAAAACTATATACAAACTGCAAATCCACCAGTATGGATTAATGTATGAATGACTTGAGCATGACCTAATATCCTATTGCTTTTGACACTGTGCCTGCTCCACGATCTAATTCTACAATTTTTAAGTCATAACTCGTTGTTGATAGGTTAAGAGGTTCTTGGCTTTCCAGAAATACTAATTTGTAGGAGTGGTTACTGACAAGAATATAACACATAGTAATTAACATCAATTATAGTATGATGATTATTTTAATAGATTATTGATCCCAATGTTTTAAATTCAAAAATTATTTAAGTGTAATTCTCGCATTGGAGTATCCATTAATCTTTCTATCACAATGGCATTAGCAAATGGTAGTCCACTTTAATCCCCACGAAACTGAATGAACTATAGTTGATCACCATTTCTTGATTATATTTGGATACTTTAATATTTTTGACTTCATAAATCTCTGGAGTAACGTTTGGATCTTAGATATTCTTTTATTTAATGAAGTTGCCAAGGTTGGCAATGAGATTGAGTTTCCCAAAAGGCGTAGCCGTAGAACTGATCCATTCGCTGATACTAATGGAAATTTTTGGGAGAAGAAGGCTCTGACTTCAAAGCTATAAGTCCATCAGTCGGCTGAATATCTTAACTTGAAGGTCATTGTTTCCTTGGATTCTTTAAAATCATCTACATCGATTAAGACTAGAAATTAAATTTAGCCCCGTAATGTTTCTGTATATCTGCTACTTTGACACATGTTTGTTCTTAAACGGCAATTTCATCAAAGTGATTATACAAAAAGGATAAGGTCATTAGCGGTGAGTTAAGCTATTTTGTTCAAGTTTCCCAAAGGGATAGAACAGTGGATGCCTTTACCGGGCTTTGTCAAAATACTGATTTCAAAATCATTAGAAAAATTTTTCAAATGAATCATTTTGTCCAATAGTTCTTTATTAAAGCCAGATTTCAAACATAAATAATTTATCTGAACATGTTAGTTGAATTTGTTCAATCTACACGTGCCCAAGGTTCTATAGTTGATAACCATATACGACTCGGGCATTTAAAAGTGAGCAATCCTGATTATATTTGGAACAGGATTAATAGATAATTTTAACAAATTCGGCAATTGAAAATGTCCATATTCAAGAGTATCTTGATATTAGAACATGATGTCCCCAATGATATTCTTTTATTTAATGAAGTTGCCAAGGTTGGCAATGAGATTTGAGTTTCCCAAAGGCGTAGCCGTAGATGCATGTGTATGTGGCTTGATGCAAATCATCGCATTCAGAAATCTGATACTAATGGAAATTTTAGAAAAAGAATGGGGAGAAGAAGGCTCTGACAAAGCTGAGTTCAAGTTTCCCAAAGGCAATAGCAGTGGATGCTTCAGGCTACTTGTATGTAGCCGATGATGGCAACTGCCGCATTCAAAAGTTTGACACAAACGGCAATTTCATCAGTGAATGGGGCCGCAAAGGCTCTGACAAAGCTGAGTTCAAGTTTCCCAAAGGGATAGCAGTGGATGCCTTGGGCTTTGTGTACGTAACTGACGACGAGAATCATCGTGTCCAAAAGTTTGACACAAACGGCAACTTCATCCGTGAATGGGGAAGTCGTGATTGACATTTCAATTTAATCAATAACAATAGATACAATTTGCCCAAACCGAAATATTATTTAATTTAAAATCTATATCATTTGAATCAGTTGTATTTGGCTCTTAAATGATTTTGTTCTAGAAGTTAAATAAAAGTTGAAAGTAAGATGCCATTTTACCATTTTATCTGCCAGTATTTGATTCAACCTTGAACCGTATCCCCACGTGTCCAAACTAAATGTTCTGTTATCTGGTAATACTATTGTGATTGGCCGGGATTAAACCTCTCAAAAGCTCATGTCTAAATAATTCTAGACTCTATTCAAACCGGATAGTATCACGACCGTTTTTGATAATTATACAATACCTTGCTAAACACATAAAATTAAGAAAAAATTTGTTTGATGTTATTTTATCCACTTCACAATTGTCTGTCAAATTCCCCTGTTATTACTTTTGAGTCAGGGGAAAGAAGCTTTGCCCATTCTTCATAACCTTGTTGACATTCCTTATCGTTTGACATTTTATCTACAAATCCATCTCTATGTTTCTTATCTTTATAAGACATAATGGTTATCCATACATCTTCATCATCCGGACTAGCAGAAACTGATTTAGAAATGTTCTCGAATCCTTCCCAACTGGTCTTTGCTGCAAGTCGAAATAACTCATAATGTATATCATCTTTTTCAAACATTTCAGACGACTTTTTTTCAAGTGCTGTTAATGATTCGTAATTTCTTTTGGGTGATCGTGCGATCATGAATTCAGAATAACTATAGTTTTTGTTATTGTCTTGTTGATTGTTCATATTATATTTCAAAATTACTCTAGACTGAATAAATAAAAAGGATAACTCCCCAAGGGGAGGTTTATTAATAAGAAAAAAAGCTGTTAATTACTCTGCCAAAACCAAAGCGTAATAAAATGGAATTATATCATGATATACTCAAAGGTATTATAGATGAGCTAGTTGACAGCGGGAATGGTGATGGTAGTAGTAATGTAAAACCTACTCGAGTTCAGCTTAGGAGCAATCTTGCATATGATAAACTTGTCAAGTATCTTGACGAATTAGAGAGAAATAAATTGATAATAAAGGATCCTCTTCAAATAACTCCAAAAGGAAGAGACTTTTTAAGGGATTTTGATCGAATTGCTTCCTTTTTGATAGAAATGGGTATAAGATACTTTGATTCATCAACAGTAGTGGGGTTGAGAAATCAATAATGGATATGCACAATAATAATTATGGTGAAATTTATCACCCACTAACATTTGTTGACCAATTAGAAAAAAACAGACACATAGTGTTATTATATGATAATCAAAAATATGCCTTTTGGATAATAGCTAGGTATTTTTTAAACGGTCTCACCAAGGGTGAATCATGTATTTTCTTTACTTCAGATAATCCCTATGAAATTGAAAATAGATTAAACATGGAAGGTATTGATGTGAGATATTACAAAAATAATAACTTGTTACGTATTTACACTATTGAAAGGTCTGACGATAATAAACAAGATACTTTGAACACACTTAGGCATATAAGAAAAGATGCCACCATAGGAATGAAACCTCCGTTTAGATTTGCAGGAAGAACGATAACAGATACGGAAACAAAGGAGGGAATGAAGCTAGGTATTGTCTTGGAAGCAGTCGGGAATGAAAATTTTGATAGTTTTGATAATTCACAAATGTGTTTTTATGATATCTCTAAAATAGAAAAATCGATGAGACCGAGATGGATCCATGATCTTCTAAAATCTCATCACTGTGTTATCTATGCATCAGAACCTAATAAAGCAGTAGCATTTGATACTAATCTACTTGATGATGAAGGACAGTGAAGAAATTTAATAGTTGAGGTGCCACAGTCAACTTGGATAAAAATTGATAAGGTTGGTTGTATTGAGATTACATTCATTCTTGAATCATATCCCCACGCGCCCAAACTTAGTGGTCTCTTATCTGGTAATATCGTAATGACATTTTACGACATTATACGTTTGCATCAGGTTTATCCTCTTCCTCTTCCATTTCCTTTTTGATTGATTTTAATATTCTTTTTTCCTTTTCTTCTGGCATGTTTTCGGATATTCCTACTATATTGGATTCTTCATATGCAAACTCATTTTCTCCGCTATCATTAATCGATGACATACCGGAATCTTTTATACAAAAAAGTATAACTATTTGTGTCTAATTTTTTCTTACTCTCGGGAGTCATCTCTGTGCTAGGATTCTATTCAACCTTGAACCATATCCCGACGCGCCCAAACTGAATGATATCTTATATAGTAATGATAAAATCCAAAAATTATTAGAATATCCTGACAGAAGGATTAAATCAATTGAGGATTTATCTTCTATAGTATTATTAGCTAGAGGTGAATTAGCATCATAAAAAGCAGACATATTAGTATTTAACCTCTATGACTTTGCTACCTTTGAATCTCCTAATACAATTCAACTTATTTCTACAGAATTGGCATTTATTCATCTAGTATTCCTCCTCTCTCTTATTCTCTGATTTGAGTCTCCCTAATCCTATTTCTTTATCACTACGCCAATCTGCATAAGGGAATAATTCTTCTTTGTTTATCTCTAGTTGTTTTGCGATTAACATACCACACTTTTGAAACACTTGTCTATATTGAGGATGTCCTTGTTCTTGAGTTCTAAGTTCTATAGCATGAGTCCATTGTCTTAGGTTCCCCTTTATAGTTACGTCTATAGCTGTAGAGAGAGGAGATGATAATAAAATAAATTCTTCATCTTTTGATTGATAACTATCCCATCTGTTTATTTGTATAGTGAAATATCGGTGTCTTTGAACGTCTCTAAATGTTGCTAAATCTAACTCTGGAATCGCTATAGAAAAGTCTAGCATCTCGGTCTCTCTTAGTGGTTTTGTTTTCTTTACTCTCTCAGTTTCATAAGCATAGGGAATATAGTTTAATTTTGTATCTAGGCTTAGATCGCTTCTTAATCCGAATTCATCTAAATTATTCGGATCTGATGATGGAGTTTCTTTAAATGAATTTTCTAATTGTAGTTTTGAGGAAAAGGCTACTTGCTCTGCATCTCTAAGATAGTCAAATTTGTATTGACTAAATATAGTAGGGAAATATTTTTTGAATAACTCTAGTAGTGGATTTATTAATTCTTGAACATATACAGAAGGATTATTTCTTACTTTTTCTTTTGCTAGGATGTTTAACCATGAGCGTAGATTAGCCATGATTCCCAAACTTGTAAGAGTAGACAGAGGTAGATAGTGTCTAGTTTCATCTAGTGCTCTAGCGTTTAATGCTCTCTTTGTAGCAGGTTTTTCTAATTCTAGTGGATCATTTATTTTTAGAGCTAGTCTGCGATATGCTCTATCGTGTTCTTTAGTATAGTCATCTATTCTCTTTTTGCATAAAGTATCGTATAGATTAGGAGCATTGTATTTAGGATCAGGTTTGTAATATTCAAATGCCTTTACGTATCTAGTGCTTTTCTCAATTGCCGATAGAGTTCTAAAATGCAAAAGATATGTAGACCATAAGATAGGAATGTTCTCTAAACAAACTGCGAAGCCATGAGGAACTAATTCAGAGATTGAATCATCTCCATACTGTCCAAATACTTTAGCATAGAATTCAGCTCCCCTATTTGAATTAGTTAGAAATTCTTCTTTGTATAAAGTCTCTGCATCTTTGTGGCTTCTCGAATATCTCGATAATAAGGCTCCTAAATCTATTTTATCCTGTAAACTTTCAGCATTTATAAAGAAAATATTAGATGGATGAGTTCCAGACCTGATGAATTGCAGAGGCATACTAAGTAATTAACTCCTTGAATGATTCATACCTTTTGATACAATCCTGGCCTTTAGTGTCTATATAAAAATATCTTTATTTATTATATTCCTTCTTTAAATTATCTACTGAACAAATAGATCCACAAGATGTAAGAATAATAGCATTCTTTGATAACTGTGATTTAGATTCTGCATCGTTGCGGTTGAATCTTATTCAAAATAAAGATCTGAAACTAGTTGCAGCCAACTTAGACGATGGTCTATCGGATGCAGTTGAAGTAGAAATGAACCAAATTGAACAATCGCGGCTTGGTTCAAATGTTTTGTATAAAGCCACAATTACTGACAATCAAGATGGTCGTGATTTAGATACTGGTGAGACAAAAACTCTAAACAATGTCAATGGAATAGTATTATGGA
>JARFXS010000076.1 GCA_029194465.1 Candidatus Nitrosocosmicus sp. | reverse complement strand
ACTTTGCGATATCATTAAGAAGAAAGTCGACACAACACAATTCTTTATTTTTGGATTTTCTTATGATTCTTTGTAAAATAGAACTAAAATGTTTCATGATATCGCCAGCGTGAGAATAATTATGATTTGCATTGTTCTGGTCTATATCATACCAATTCAAGTCTTTTAATAATTCCACAAAGCTCTCGTTTGAAGATGGAATAAAACATTTGAACCAATTATCTTTACCTTTTGTAAAACTATTTATCGATTTTAACAAGCGTATCATTTCTTTATCCTCATCGTATAGAATCAAATGATGTCTCCTTGGAATTTCCTTTTGTCTTTTTAGCCATTGATCTACGGCATCTTTAACTATTGAGTTTATAGAGACGCCCTTTTGTCTAGAAAGGTCTCCCAATTGTGAGTGAGTATCGTGATCAAATCCGCGGATTACTAGAGTATGTGACATTAACTTATTATAACTCTCATAGAAATATAAATGCTATCACGCTAGCATAGATAGCTAACTTTATATAATGCTATCACGCTAGCATTGTTATGGATCAAGTAATATCAAAAATTGATCAGGAAAAATTAAATGAATTTATAGAAAAAGTTGTAATCGATTGGGGTGCTGCAGGAGGCGTGTTCAATACATTCGTAGGAGACAAGTTGGGATTATTCAAAGCGATGGCAGGGGCGGGGGAATTGACACATGAGCAGATAGCAGAAAAAACCAGAACGCATCCACGGATGATAAAAGAATGGCTTGCAGGTCAGGCAGCCGGAGGATATGTTATTTATAATAGCGTTAATAGGACATACTCTCTTCCTGAAGAGCAGGCTTTGGCACTCACCAATGAAAATAGTCCTGCATATGTAACAGGTTTCTATCAATCTCTAGTTAGTCTTTTTAAAGACGAAGAAAAAATTATTCAAGCATTCAGAAGTGGAAAAGGACTTGGATGGGGAGATCACCATCATTATCTTTTTGAAGGAACCGAGAAATTCTTTAAACCTAACTATGTAGCCAATCTAACAAATAGTTGGATTCCTTCACTTGAAAACGTAGAACCTAAACTCAAAATCGAAGGAGCAAAAATAGCAGATGTTGGATGTGGACATGGTGCTTCATCAATTCTAATGGCAAAGGCATATCCTAACTCACACATAATAGGATTTGACTCTCACAAGCCATCGATTGATTATGCTAAGGAACTGGCGAAAAAAGAAAATCTTAAAAACCTAACTTTTGAGGTGGCCAAATCAACTGACTATCCTGGTAACGATTATGATTTGGTCACCTTCTTTGATTGCTTCCACGATATGGGTGATCCCAAAGGAGCTGCTATGCATGTTCTCCAAACACTAAAGAAAAAAAATGGTACTTGGATGATAGTAGAACCATTCGCCAATGATGAATTAGAAGACAATTTAAATCCACTTGGAAGAGTATTTTTCTCAGTATCTTCAGTTGTGTGTGTTCCTGCATCTTTAAACGAAAACGGTCCAGCTCTAGGAGCACAAGCAGGTGAACGAAGGATAACGGAATTAATAAAATCGTCAGGTTTTTCTAATGTTCGAAAGGCCACTCAAACACCATTCAACTTGGTCTTTGAGGCGAAGCCGTAGAGAGTGGATAAAGCTATGTCGGCTACAAATAATAAACAGTATAAACACTTCAACCAAACCCTTCAATCATATGGTTTGAATACAATCTTACCCAATATAATTTTGATTCACGGAGCATTTAGCGATGGAAGTATCTGGCATAAAGTTATCCCTTTACTAAAAGAAGCAGGTCATGATGTCATGGCAGTGCAATTATCTCTACATTCATTAGCCGATGATATATCTACGGTTAATCGTGCAATTGATTTGATGGGTTCACCGACACTTCTTGTAGGCCATTCTTATGGTGGATTCGTAATGACTAATGCTGCCCAAAATAATCCTAGTGTAAATGGTTTAGTCTATATCGCCGCATTTGCACCAAATGATGGTGAATCTATATCAGATTATATTGACGTTACTCTGCTTCCACATGATTTATTGATTAGTGATAGCGATGGATTTTTGTGCTTGAATCCTATATTTTTCCATGATGTCATGGCTTTCGATGTTAATCATTCTGAGGTGGCCATCTGGCAAGCCGTACAAAAACCGATTAATCAATCTATTCTTGAAGCAAAATCGGGCCCTCCCGCCTGGAAAGAAATTCCCTCATGGTATCAAATATCTACAGAAGATCAGTTGATTCCGCTAAATTTACAACAGAAATTTGCAAATCAAATAAATGCAGCTACCATATCAATTAACTGTAGTCATGCATCTCTTGTATCAAATCCAGATAAAATTGCAGACTTTATCCTACAAGCCGCTAAAAAAGTACAAGAATAATAATACTAACACTCCAAATATTGTCTTACTATAGAAATTTCAAGTCTCTAATTTAATAACTTCATTGTTCTTTATTCCTAAAATAAACGAAAATTATATACTATAATGTAAAAGTGGCACTACAGAGATTTAAATTCATGAGGAATATGGAATCTGTTACTAATACTCCTAGCTTGAATTATATGATTTAGTTATGGCTGTATGTTTCATGATAAGAAAGTGGAGGCTTTAAAGTTATTTAATCATTTATTTCCAAATGTTATTTTCTCACTCTTTCTTTATTTGTATCCTAATAAAGTAGTAAAAATACAATGGGCCCGGTGGGGTGCATAACATAAATGACTATAAATATGGCTTCAATGTATATAATACAGTGAAAAAGAAATTCTTCATGCGGGATGATCCGTCTCATCCTCTATCGGTATTTCTTTCAATGCTTGACTCAAAAGAATCAAAACGTCAGTACCCTGGACGTCTTCAGGTTTTCTTTAACTTCTTAAAGATTGAAGGAGATGATGTCTGGGATCAATCGATTGCATTTATTAAGAGATCCAAGAAAAAGCCTCTGGATGAAGAAGAGGAACATGAACTTGAAAGACAAATAATAATTTTTGTAAACCATGAAAAAGAGAGAATCAAAAAGGAAGGATTATCTCCTAATACAATAAGGAATTACTACAAAGCAATAAGGCTTTTCTGTCAATCTAGTCATCTTTCCAGTAAAGTAGAATGGAAACTTGTTTCTAAAACCTTACCACGAGCTTACAATGCAGCAGATGATAGAGCTCCTACTTTAGAGGAAATTCAAAAGTTATTGAAATATCCAGATAGGCGAATCAGGTCTCTTGTTTTAATATTGGTATCTTCAGGAATAAGAATAGGGGCATTTGAAACACTCAGATGGAAACATGTTACCCCGATTGCATCAACTAATGGCGAAGTTGGAAAGATTCTGGTTTATCCCGGGGACAGAGAAGAATACTATTCATTTTTAACACCTGAAGCATTTTCAGCTTTGAAAGACTGGATGAATTATCGTTTACAATGTGGTGAGAATATCACGAAAGATAGTTTTGTGATGAGAGACATTTGGGAAAATGATGATGAGAATGGTATATCAAACCCCAGGCCTTTAAATCAACCTGCAATTACTCGAATCTTAAATAGAGCATGGAAGGCTGAAAAGATTAGACCATCGTTACCAAAAGGAGTAAAGCGACATGAATTTAAATCAGCGCACGGTTTCAGGAAATATTTTAAAACCCAAGCTGAACAGGCTCGTATTCCTTCTATTAAAATCGAATTGTTGATGGGACATAGTCTGGGGATATCTGATAGCTATGCAAAATTTACTGAAGAACAAATGTTAGAAGATTACTTGAAAATGATTGACTTTCTTACTGTTGATCAGAATGCAGTTCTTGTTTCAAGGGTCTCAGAAACAAAGTGAGTATATGGAAAGAAAAATAAATGAAATGGAAGAGCGACATGAATTGGAGCTTAAGAAAATTCAAGAGGAACATTCATCTCAACTTGATTGGATTTCTAAAGAAGCACTTGCCAATGCACGAGGCGTAATACAGTTGGATAAGGAATTAAAGCAACAAGATAAAACAATGCAAGAGTTAAAAAAAGTTATATCATCACTAACAGAGATTTCAAAATTAGAAAAAATAAAGTCAATCGACTAAATTGTCTCTGAATTTTTTTTACAACGATAAGATCTTTCGTGATAGCCACATTTTCTCATTCTTAAAAGTATGGTGAAGTCCTGTTTGTGGTACTGTATTATTTCCTGTTAATAATACACAAATATATTGATAATTTAAGTCTTTTAACAGACCATTATTTTATTCATATATGGTTCAAATAGATCCCTCAGACGATGACATCAAGAATCTAAAAATTCTGCTACAATTCTCAATGGACGTATGTTCAGTAGAAAATTTAGATGGGAATATGGATTACCACTTTGTGATACACCACGTCAGCCTGTTGAGAATGGAGGATTTAGAAGTGGCTCAATTTAGATAGATTAATAGACATAAGAGATAAGGTCAAACCCTATGCAATTTTTATTGGAGCCTTGAGAGTCAAAAAACAAGTCTATTTTTGCTGTTGCATTTAGTACCGCATTAATTTCTAGTCCCTTAGTTGTTTATTCTTTGCCTCCTGATCCTTGATATAGGATGACGAATGGGTATATGGTAATGATTTGGACATAGTGGAGAACTAGGAAACTTAACATGATACAAGAGAATGAGATTCCTTAGATTGTTCCTTCTAAGATTGTAGCAGAAATGCATGACGTTACAGAAGAGATTATACGGTATAGAGAAATATTCTCAGTATTTACTAATGGAGAAAAACCGCTTCTGGTGAATAGAGTATCCTTTAGAAATGTAGATTAATTCTTTGATTTGTTCAACAACGGAGATCTAGGCGATTTGAATACTATAGGCTGGAATGATATATGAGGAAATTTCATACATCATCATGGTAAACTAGAAAGACAACAAATGTATCGTGTATTAACTCTATGTGACATAGGTATAATTCCTAGAAACATCATCCATTTTATAAATACTGTTTCCATAAAAAGGCCTATAAGTATACTCATGCTGATCTATTACTGTTAGTTCCTTCATCCATAGAGAGCGTGATTGGTGATATGGATGAAATGGTAGTAGAATTCATGGACTATAGTGACATAAGAGAGACAATAAAATTATATCAAGATAATCCTGACTTATTATTAGAATATTAAATCAAACCACTGAAGATAGCAATGAGTAAATTGTTATGGGATTATCATAGAGGGAACATATTTCACACATGTAATAAATCCATATGATATTTTAGTAAATCTTTTTATTATCAAGGAATTCTTTGTAAAAACGTAATGGCAAGATCAAAAAAACTGTGTATAAATTGTAAAGATCAAGGTGAGTTACAAACCGTATCTATTCAGTATAAACTGAGAGATGCAAAAAGTTTACAGGGTCTGATCGTCATGTAAAGACTAAAAATCCTGACGGTGGCGAATATATAACGAAATCCACAAAGAGTTATGCATGTAAAAATTGTGGACTAGTCCAAGAATTTGTAACTTGGTGAATGAAAAAGTAATACCAACCACAATTTTTTTTAAATTATAAATAATTAATCCTGAAAGTTTCAACCTTTTCTTTTCACTAGGCTGTATTGTGTAATAATGTTACTAAGAAGAATATAAATAGAAATAACAAAACTAAAAAGAGAAGGAAAGTATTAGTCTTATTTCTTATTGGATTCGCAATCTGGATAGGAGCCACAATGGATATTACTAAAATACGAATTCATAATAATAAAAGTCAAAGAGATGAGATGTAAAAGGCAGCATAGGATAATATTGCAGAATAGGTTTCCAAAGGACAATTTTGTAGGTGTTCAGTATGTGATAAAATTGATTACTTTAAATCCAAATTTCTTTCAAGGTCATCATTAATGGTGAGGAAAAACACGAAATGAGTTCTTCTGAAAGTCTATTCCTATAATACAGTACATTCTACCCACAAAAAATATAATTATCAAAACAAACTCCCCGAATAAGAATGGAGTAAAGAATCTATAGAACTTCTCAAGCTAGAGCGAAAATTAGCAAATAATCTATTAGCTGTTCTAAAATTCATGTTTAATAATGAGAACTTACAAACCTCTTATACAAAGCCTAGGCTTACAGATCTCAAACGTAAATACGGCTTTCTATTCGCTACTATCCTGTGCTTATCAATAGAGGAAATCTATAGTCTAGGAGGCTCTAAAGGTATCAAGTTCCAGGAACTTCCCTCTCTAACATATTTCACTACAGAATCTGATTTGGTTCTGATAAGGCAATATACAAACAATTATCATCAGAGAATATGACACAGGATAGATAAGTACGTGCTTAATCGAGTTCCTGTCGCATCCCCCATAAAGGGGTCTTTTATCGTTAATACCTAAGTTGCAGAGATTTGCACTTTTGTAATGATGGAGGCCACTAAAGAAAAAACAAGACAGGTTATTTCTAACTTAGACAAGAATAATTCTAACGCCTCTGTCACCGTTGAGAGCGCCTCTGCTAGCTCTGAAAATATCGAACAATCAAATAGAACACTTTGCGGCCCTAGGGCTGCAAAACAGAATACAACAGAATCTGAATCTGCAGCATCTAGCATGAATCCAGTTATGGGCTATGGTCCAGAATCTATCCAGGTTCTACTGACCTTAAAAGGCTATTCATCTATCAAACAAAATACAGAATTTAATACAATATTTGACTATGTTACAGATGATTCATTCTTTGCTAATGTAATGACTGCTCGAGATGATAAGGTCTGTAAGAAATACTGCAGGCCTCTAGATGGAGTAATTTAGATTCTCAAAGAAACTATGTTAATACCTCTCCCCGATCAGTTAACTCATCCTTTCTGTAGATGTAGGATCATAAAGTTGAGGATCTAAGACACATATTTTAATAATTTCAAGTTTTGTTCAAAGTCGTCGGGTTTTCCAAGTGATTTCATAAAATCGTTTTTATTGTATTTGTACACCCCTAGAATCAGTTCTTCGCATTCAGGACAATACTCATAAAATAGTCGAGTTCTAATTTCCGAATTGCTTTTCGTATTATCTGAAATAAATCTCTCTTTGAAATCAGAATGATAGGCTGTATTACAATGTGGACATTTCATAATTAAATCATTAATGTAGTAGCTAGCCAGATTAATAAACCAATGTATGATGATGAATCCTTTTAGCTGAGTCATTTGCACTTTTCTTATTGCCTACAAAAAGCAATACTAACAACAATCCAAATCAAGTAGCAATATCAGTAATAATCCTATCAAAGTATAACGTTATAGTAGAGGGAAATACAAACCCTAAGATGCATCACGCTCACCATGATGTAGGCTCTGGTTCCATAACAGTTAGAGATAATAAATCGGGTAATGAAGTCTTTCAAGTAATATTACACTCATAGGAATGTGAGCCTAATGTAATGACGATGACTAATGGAACCTCCTAGAGAACTGAATGAAAAAGCACAAAATCATCACGCAATAGAATACAAAAGAATTCTAGGTACTTTAGATCAACTAAAGGTCTGTTTAGCAGAGGGCTTTCCCTTTGTATTTAGATTCTCAGATTGTAAGTCATTTTATGATCCAGAGATCATCACTGAGTAAGGTTCATTTCCATCATCCAAAAGGAGATAAATTCTTGGGAGACCATGCTGTATTATGTGTAGAATATTCAGACAATGATATGGTTTTCATAATTGTTAATTCATGGGTAAAGGATTGGGGAGATAATTACTGTTTACAATGTCTGATGAATATCTATTAGACGAAAATCCAACTGATGACTTTTAGAATGTTAGGAAAGTAGAGAATACCCTTTAGGCTTAAGATTAATGAAACCCTTTTATATTTTGTTGATTATTAAGATCTACTGATAAAACACAAATCCTAATTACTTAGAAATGAGTTAGTCACTCTTCATTCTATGTTCTTATCGTTGACTCATTTCTAAGAATTCTTCTCTACACTTAAAATTTCATTTATTTGTTTTTTGATCAGAATATAAAAACCATGTTAACAAAATTTGATTGCTGGTTACTGCTGAGACGCCAGTTTTCGCAAACAGAACAGATTTGTCCAATACAAGTTTCGGCAGGTTAGAGAAAATTAGGAGATAACTATCACTACTAAGATCTCTAACCTGCTGTTATGGTTGCTGAAATTATTAACAGGAAATGATCACAGACTATAAGGAATTTAACTCTATACTTACACTTATTATAGTCAAATCTCTAGCAATAATACTCTAAATGATGTAGATACCTCTACAGTTGTTCCAAATCATTGATATATTAACTTGAACTCTACTGACGGAAATAGGTATTATATATTCATTGCTTGTGATATATTCGCTGTTGTTCATTTAGTTAAAGAGCTGAACTGCAAAATTCTTTTCATATATGTTTTAATCTTGATCGACCATATTTATGAAGCATTGACAAGATGAGGGATTGTCTATAAAATTGTAATATACTTAATAGAGGATCATTAGTAAAATGTGTTGATTATATAGCAATAATGTATTGAAAATGTGGTAATAATGTGTGAATGTTGTAATACGAGGAACGATAATAACAAGAGAACGTAAAGTATTAATATATTCAGTAATCACTTAATATTAATAATTACAATGAATAAATACTTTAACAAAAGTAAGGATAAGAAAAGCGACAAACATATTATTGTTTCATATAGTAATTGTGAAAAACTAAGGTTATTAGGTAGAGAGGGAGACAGTTGGAATGATTTAGTAACACGATTATTAAGTTATGTTGAACATAGTCAAAGTATCGATCATTTATGGGGCTTTAAACATGACTGAACCAAAGATTGATAGGCTAGGATCGCTCAATCTTTATCCTCTGGTTCTCATGAGCAATATTATAGACACATTTCTAGATTTTAAACTAATCTATGAGAACCCAAGTCATAATCTAAAGCTAAAAGATAAGATATTATTCCCAAAAATTGAATCGAATTCTATACTCTGTGAACTACTTCGAATAATTACATCAGCACTAGGCAATTCCAACTTTAAAAGACCTTATTTTAATTATGAGTCTAAGGTCAGAAATGAAATAAAAGAATACTTGTCTTTACAATATATCTGGAATCAAGATACAAAAGGACTTATTGACATTCTCCAGATCAAACAGAATCAAGATCTATCATATTGCAGGAAGAATAGCAATTCAAAAAGTAAGATACTTGCGGTATTGGAGTAAACAATTTGAATTTCAGAATTCCAGATGAGATCAAGAACCAGGTGTCTTCGGTAGAATACACGAAAAGCGATAAAGCAATAACAATCACCTTTACTAATGAGCAAGAAAATAAGGAAATAAAGTTCTTGCCATTTAACCTCAAGAATATACCTACATCATTATCAAATCTTGAAACAAAAGTAAAAGATATGATGCCTAATATACCTTTTGGATTATATAATCAGATTGAGGATTTAATCAGTTTCGGTATAAAAGATCTAGTTAAGGAAGAAGCAAGAGAGTTTGGAAATGTTTCTGTTAATGACATTAATGACAATTGTACTTTTGAAAGTGAAAAGAAAATCAGAAAAAAGAAGATAATAGTAGTAAATAAATATTCTCAAAATAGGAAAGGGGACTTATACGAATCGGTTTTAATTCAGAAGAATCCAATCTTTGTAAAAATAAGGGATGGTCCTTCTAAAGATAAAGGGATCGAAGATACTAATGAAGTCTTAAATTCTGATTACGAAAACCTCCCCATATTTACTATTGAATTCATTGAAGAGAACACACGAATATTAATTCCTCCATCGCAAGAAGAATATCTTCACAATCCTTACGAATTTCAATCCCTTAACGAGATTAAATATGTAGCAGAAACCATACACAGGAAGGAAACACTCTTTTCTCTATATAGAAAAACAAAGTCAATTGTTTCAAAATATGTAGATCAGGAAGAACACATTATCAATCTTATTGCGATTGATATTGTATTTTCGTACTTTTCTGACAGATTTAGCACTGTTCACTATACTGGGATATTCGGAGCAAATGGTTCTGGAAAAAGCAGCATAGGTGATATTGTCGAAGCACTAGCTTATAGAGCAGTTAACACTACCGATCCCTCTGCAGCTAATATATTTCGCTCACTTGGAAGCGTTGAACCTGGCCAAATAACGCTAGTTATGGATGAATTTGATAAGATAGATCAGTCTCCGCAGATAATGGCGATACTGAAGACAGGATATGACATTAAGAAAATAGTGTCTAAGGTAAATCAATATACTGGAATTCCCGAGAAATTCTATACCTATTCTTCAAAATACATTATTGGCGAAAGACCTCCTAGTATGGGGATTGCTTACGGAGTTATGGACAGAACTTTTGCAAATATAGTTTATTATGGTAAGCCTAGATATGATATTAAGGAAATCCTGAATCCCACAGACACTGGAGGACAGGAGTATCAACAACTTTACCAAGAAATAGAGGAGCATCGAAAGAAGCTATTTGTATTTAGGTTTTTACATTTTAAGGATAAAATCAAAAATATCAATGTAGGGATTGAAGGAAGAAACAAAGAGCTTGTTAAGCCTTATCTTCAGTTGTTCTCTGATATTAAGACCGTAGAGGATCAAGAGGTATACGATGAATTACAAAATACATTCCAAATATTGCTGAAAATAAAAAATGAAAAGAAAGAGTTTACAATAGAAGCAACATTACTATCCTTAATTTTACAACTGATGGAAGAAGAGTCAAAAATTGGAACGATTACCTTCTCTTACTTTTGGGACAGAATGCAGTATCATATTAGAGGGAAAATTGATGAGAGAAAACCAAATGAATATCATTCTGAAGAATTTGGAACAATCTATAGGAACTCTATCTCAAACATCCTTCAAAAACTAGGTGTCACTTCAAAACATTGTCGCAATAATACACAACTGATCTTTGATAAAAAGAAAATAATGAAAAATGCAATCCAATATAATATTTCAATTCAAACAAAATTAGATACTCCAACCAAAGATCCTGAAATTTGTGATTTGGGTGAAAGTCCAATGGATAATGGTAATAGAAATGGTGAGCACTGTGAGTACTGTGAGCCCTCTAAAGATAAAGACGTCATCAACAGTAGGAAAGTCAACAAGAATAACGACAAAGTTAATCCCAAATCAGCTAATAATGAAGAAAATAATGACGAATTTGGTGAGGTTATTAACCGAA
>JARFXS010000263.1 GCA_029194465.1 Candidatus Nitrosocosmicus sp. | reverse complement strand
AAATCTAAATTTGATGTACCACAAAAATTAGATGAATTAATAGAGTTACAATATCAAATTAGTTCAAAAATTTCTGAATTGATATCAAGCCTAAATCCAATCAGATTACCATACGAGGTAGTAAAGGAAATGTTCGATATGCACAATACCTATACCTCAATCGCTAACCTTTAGCTTCGGTACATTACGCCCTTTTTGGGCCACGTTACGTCTTCTGGGTTTCGATTTCTCTTTTCCCACACCAACCCTTTTCTTTTTGGTGACCGTAACTGATTTTTCACTTCTCTCTAAATATTTTGGTCTATCCTTTCCTTCTATTGCATACTTTGCTATCCTATATATGTTTGTCGCACTATTTACATCTCTATTCCATACCGTATTACATTTCTTACAAATGAGTACTCCATGGACTGGAAATATTTTAGTTTGATCAACAAAAGGCTTAGGACTTTTCCTCTTTATGAATGTATCACACCTTCCATCTTCTGCTTTACAATGTGAACACATACAACTAGTTCTGAACTCATCAACTAAATAAACTTGATAACCATGATTTCTAAATAATCTTCTCATTCCAATACCTTTTGTAGGTTCTTTGAACTTCATATGTTGTTTCTGATCCCAATCACCAGCACCAATAACAACATCATTAGGACCACCATATATTTCTTTAAATTTATTAATCATAAGTTCTTCGTGACGTTTGATAGAAATATATTGATCTAATTTAAGCTTTCTTAATTTTGGTTTACGATAATTGTAGTTGCGATTATTTAAATCTTGAATTGTTCTATCTTGAGTATATCTAAGAATTCGATGGCGTTAATATCTTTATCGCTTATACAATAAATTAGGTCACCTTTATTAGGATCATAAGCGACTAACTTCTTATGTTGGTCATTCAATTTATCCTTAGGTAATTCATCAATGTATTGTTCTCTGTTGTATTTTTTGGTTTAGATTATTAATTTCTGGATTATTTACTGGACGATGTTTTATCTTTTCAAATAGTATAGAACAACTAACACCATCTGTTTCAATCTATATGATGAAATTGGTAACCATTCTTTTTGAAGCATCTTAAACTTATGTTTATCTTTCATTTCTTCATTAATTTACCACTACATTCGTCTTCTTTCCTCTATAGAATCATTAAATGGTAGTATCTAATTTAATAAAGACAGGAATATTACTAGTACGAAGAGGAAGACATTATAAATGCTTTGCTTTATATTTAACTTCGTTCATCATATAGATATGGACAAATAAGAAAGGAGTGCACTTAATATCATAATAAATACTATCCATCTTAAATTCAGACTTGTTAGGTAAAACAAAACTGTTAAGTTTTAGTGATGGAATCATGAAATTCAGGATGAAGCATAATTATTAGAAAGGAGTAAATCAATATGTTTGGTGAAATTAAAATCGCCTTTGATTTTATTAGTTTATCAGATACAATAATCAGTCTTAAGTTGTTGTTTCTTGACAAATAAGCATTAATAAATCTTTCAACATATTCAATATAATGTAAGGTATTATTTTATAGTAACAACGGAGTCAGCCATATAAACTAAAGTATTTTTCAAATGAGTAGAAGTGAAGACAGAGTTATTGGAACTAAATCTTTATAGTGTAAATTAAAAAAAGAAAGAGAGTAACTCTTCTCTCAATTAATGTCCTATCATTACCCTCTTACATTTACGACCACAAGTGCTAGTATGAAGTAAAAGAGCTTAATACAATCAAGAACAAATTTATTATCGAAATGGGAAGATCTTGATTATCGTGATGTTAGAAAGAAGGTAAAGTTTAATAAAGAAGAGTATGAGTCATAATATCATGACAATTGAAAACAGCATTGTTAATAATAGGAAGATAGATATCATGATGAAGAAGACAATGTAAGAGGAAGTTTAAGAGCTTTAGAAAAATCAGGTGGTTCTTTAGATTTAGTCATTTAGTATTAATAATGATAAATTTAAAATTATAAGTTAGATAATGATAAATCATTTGGTCTCCATAAAATATATGTAATTTTATATATTTTATATTAATATACAACATATCTGAAGGGATAGGATTATATTGAGTTAATTTAATCAATTAATCATCGCATCTGTAATAGTTTAGTTAATGTATTACCAATACGTTCATTTGTAAGAAGAGCGACTCGATATCAATATATTCTGATTATCTAATGAACAAAATTGAAAACTTCTAAAATTGTACTATTATCGATCACATCATCAACGTTAATCTTTATTACGTTTACGATGAATTTAACCAGCTATTTGCCAAAAATTAGACATTTATATAAAATATTTTATGCAAATTTTCATAAACCATAACAAGAGTATCAAATAATTCTAACATTTCATTGTAATGAGCATCATATAATTTTTGTTCTTTGTTATAATTTCCACTAACTCTATTTTATGTCATCTCAATAACATAAGTATTATGTACATCGAACATATTTTTCACAGCTTCATACGGTAATTTATCAGGATTTAATGATGATAGAAAATGTGATATTTCATTTACATTATTATAAAATTCTACTTCATGTTTTTCATATTTTTGTCTGGATCGTCATTTTATAATTCATTAAATATTTC
>JARFXS010000075.1 GCA_029194465.1 Candidatus Nitrosocosmicus sp. | reverse complement strand
AATACTAATAATAACATTGGAGTAGTTCAAGGCTTAGACAAGTTATCTCTCCTCAATAAGATAAAGTCTTTTAGTTCTACAAATTCTTCAGTATTATTTTTGGATCAAAATCCCTCGCAAAATATCTCCTCTCTAAATTATTTTAATAACATAATCTTGGAACCATCTTTCTTAGACCTTGTATTTCCATTTTTACCTAATGACTACTTTGTTTCACCTTTTGAGTATACTTATCATAATGACAATTCTTTATTTTGGTCTAGAGTCAATGCCATTGATTCATTACATGGAGAATTTCATCCTTATTTGCAACCAATAGGAATAGATAATTGGGATTTAGATTATGGAAAGGGTATAGTTATAACACAAGCTTCAGGTGCCAAACTTGATATACCTATCACAGTTGACAAGGATGGTCAATACGACTTGTTTATACGCTATCTGGAGAATTTCAGAGGAGGAAACATCAAGATTTTCCTAGATGATGATTTAATAAATGAAATCAATACTCAAGGCACGGATAACGACGATAAGTTTGTATGGAAAAAAATATGGTCAGGCAATCTAACTGAAGGTCAACACAAACTAACTATTGAAAATGCAAATGGCTTTAATGCTATAAACACGTTTGCAATAGTTCCTCATGACCAATTCAAACAATCAATGTCTGCAATTATGGATAAATCCAGTGGAATGAATCTTATTTACTTGATGGACCAAGCAGACTTTGATAGTTTTGGTAACAACACCAATTCTATACTGGTTCCACTATTTAATACTACAATTTCAAATATGACTACGACTGCAAACAAAATCAATAATACCGCAGCCGGTACAGTTGTATTTAATGGCACACTAAATACGCCTGTTGTTGCTAATTTGAATTCACTAACATTAAATTTTGAAAATAAGTACAAACCACTTTCTTCTGAGAATGACCATAATGATAATCAAACAAATAATCCTATCAGATCTATTGACCTGATACCTACTAGTCAAAAAACTGTTTATTCTGAAGATTATGAGAATGCTACAAACCCATATGAATTATTTGGCGATGAGTTATACTCTGTATCGACAGAAAGCGATAATCCCATTACCGGTAATTATAGTTTAAGAGTCAATGCTAATCAATCCACTATTGATACTGCAGAGACATGGAATGTTTTGCAATCAGGCTATATACCTATCGACGACAATTCTAACCTTAAATTCAAATCTAAAGTTAAAACATTGGATATATATGCCTTGCACCCAAAAGTACGTTTTTATGATTCAAATCATACCCAACTTGCTGAGAATGTCATTGTTGAAAGTATGGATGGTTCCTTTGAAAAAGAATATAACTCTGACATTATACCACCACGCAATACAGAATTTATCCAAATTGCGTTTCTGTTCTTGCCCAATGCGAATTCAAAAAGCAGCTTTCTTTTGGATGACACTGAGGTAACGGAAATCCTTCCAAATATTCATATGGACAATCTTGGGATTACCGATGATTATTTTGCAGATATGCATAGTGAAGTACTCATCCAGAACAACACATTTGATAATAAATCAACGCCATCATTATCATTCTCTTCCTTGGTACAAACAAGACCAATCCCTGTTATTGATAACGCTTCCTATGCTTATAACATAGATGTAGACGATGAAAATATTGATTCGATAAAATCCTATGCACTATTTAGAGAATCAAATCAACCTGGTACAGCTTCATTTCCCACCAATACTACAACCTCAACAGATACAGATACATTGAATCAAACTATATCTGCAATTAATGACACCGGAACGGGATATACATTGCAGAAAAATATTGATATTATAAAAAATGGTACCTATGCCTTTGATTTTCAGTTTTACAGTAATGATACAGGAACCTTGGAAGATAAACCAATTAAATTGATGATTGATGGTGTGGAAAGAGATTATCAAAGTCTTTCTGGTAATGATTCCGATTCTGTACTTAACCTTAACTCTTCCTCATACAACACATTTTCAATTGTTTCTACTGCATACTTACAAAAGGGAACACATAACATAGAATTGACTGTCCCTGATTCAAAATAAACTAGATTTCGCACTTGTTTATACAATTAACAGTAAGAATGCAGACTCAGATAATATACAATAGCAATTATAATATCTCTAGTCTACCTTTTAGTGATCAAAGCAAACCAGCATATTTGATTGATAATTCTAAAATCAATCCTACAAAACATGTTGTAAGAATAGACAATGCAACAAAACCATTTGTCTTATTGTTTTCAGAAACATATGATCCATTATGGACTGCAAGCATTGTAGGAGATGGTGGTAGTGATAATGCCACTAATGGTAACAATGGAGATCAACAGTCTCCAAAAAACTATAGACAATGTTCCACTATTTTCCATAGTGAATGGCTTTTTAATTAATAAAACTGGTAGTTTTGATGTTGTTATTGAATATAAACCACAGGCCTGGTTTTTACCGGGTTATCTATAAGTATAATTATTGTGCTTCTTTTTGCTGCTACTATGATTATATATTATTATAAAATAAACAAATCAAAGCATAGATAATTACAAGGAAAGTATAGCATATTGGAACATATTGTTTATCTTTATTCGGTTAAGCAAATCATTAATCCAGAGTTATTATCCCATATATGAATCAAGAAAAATACTTCTATATGGACTATGGTTATACCACCTGCAGCTCGGTTATCTAAGGATATGGAAGATCCCTATCAACACGTTTGCCATGATCTTTATTGTTTTTAGTATCTTTATTTTATTTGTAAGAAGCGGAAATGGATATAGAAACATCATTTTCAAAAAACATCAAAGGATCTAAATATCTAGGAATTCATAGCAAATGAAACCCACTCTAAAATTGATATTAAATATCTTTGGATACGTTGTAGCGCAATTAAACCAATAGTATACCTCAAACGACAGTATAAAGGATCGAACCAGATTAATTACAAAATATTTCCGCTTAAATCTCGAAACATGCGGATCACAATTCAATTAACATGTAAATATGTGTGATCCTGATATGCGTTTATGTTCTTTTGTCTTGATAAAATAGTGTATAGTCCTTACTAATAAAATCACAAACGAGGTAAACATACTTTAATCTAAAGAGTAGACCTGCTGCCTTGAAGAACTATTCTCATATACGAAGGATAGTCGTCACTTGAACAATCTAAGAGCAAATTGTGTGAAAAGAGGAAGTGAAGATAAATTAAGTGCTTTAAAGCATACAATTGGCAATAAAAAGAAATAAGAGAATTGATATGGAATTGATAATTGAAGGATAAGGACTATGAGCTCGTAAAGGATCTGGAAAATTGGCTTTTGAATTCTGATATAAGAATTAAAGAGGGTGATGATCGTGGTGGATTTTTCGGATGGAAAAAAATTGATGCCTTGGATAAAGTGAGTAAATATCCATTTATATATAATGAAATTACTGGCTATTCATTAAGTTGCTTTAGTTACTTGTATACCGAGACTAATAAAATTGATATCAAATCGATGAAACAGACCGTCGAGTATTTTAAGAAAAATATTACTAAAGATCATTTATTGAATACAGGGAAAAGAGAGGACAAAGATTTTAAGGAAAAAGGCATACTTGAAAATCAAATCTATTCTTTTGACAATGGCATTGTTCTTGCAGGATTATTAAACTATTACAAAGTTACCAGAGATCAAGGAGTTTTTAGAATGGCAGAGGAATTAGCGAATGCATTAATAAAGTATTTTTTTAGGAACGAACAGATACATTATGCACTACTGGATGAAAATCTTTCGCCTATGTACTACGGCTTTGAAAAGTGGTCCACTCGAATTGGCTCATATCATGCAAAATTGGGGATTGGGTTTTTCGATTTATATAGTATCACGGGAAATCAAACATATTTAAGAATTTGTAATGAGCTATGCAAGTTTGCGATGAGCATGCAAAACATGGAAGGTGAATTTTTGAATAATCCAGATAACTATAACCAAATTTATCTTCATCCGCACCTCTATACATGCGAAGGCATAACCTATGTCGGATCGTTAGTTAACGATACAAAATTGCTAATTCAGGGTTTAAAGGGAATCGAATGGGCCATTTCGAATATGACAATTACTGGTGGGGTACCAAGGAGTAATATTGATAGAACCGATCAAGCCGATTGTACTTCACAATTATTACGATTACTACTACTATATAGTAAAGAATTGAAGATTCATTTGAAATTGCCTGAAGATGAAATAGAGCAGTCCATCAATACTCTCCATAATAGACTAATAGGCTTTTTCATCGATTCAGAAAAAGCGATAAGGTATAACGAGGATTCTAATTTTGCTTGTACCTGGTGTAGCATGTTTACCTTACAGGCGCTGATTCTTTGGACTAAAAGAAATAACAAAAAGCATGAACTTCATCCAAAAATAGAGTTTTTCGTCTAAAGCAAAATCATTGCCCTTTTCTGATCTAAATTTGCGAATACATTATTAATTCAATATTTTTGAAACTGGTTGATAATGATCCATTAATACATTTACGATCCTCTGGGCGCTATCACCCACACCGTATGGACTTTTGCTCAGCTCAATTCCATGCTCTAAATCGTTATTGAGTTTATAAATTTCATTCACTAATCTATTCTTATTAAAATCACTTAGTAATCTACAATGACCGGATTCTATCGACTCCGGTCTTTCTGTATTAGGTCTTACTACGATAGCGCATTTATTTATCAATTCAGATGTAATTTCTTCTTGTATTCCACCAGAATCAGTTATTACAAATCTACTTTTTTTCAACAAGTTCAGAAATTTAAAGTACCCTAAAGGAGGGATGATTTTTATTCTATTTGTAAGGAAATAATCCAGGTTAAATTTCTTCATCTGTTTTAAAGTATGTGGATGTATGGGAAATACATACTTCATTTTAGTTTCGTGTAATCCGCTAAAAAAGTTGAACAAAAATTCCTTATTGGACAAATTTTCTTTTCTGTGCAATGTTACTACTATATAATCTTCAGTTTTACTCTTATCACATGATTTCTCGTCCTTGAGAGCATTGGTTCCATTGTGTAGAACTATGTTTATAGCATCCATAACTGTGTTTCCAACAGTATATATTTTTCCATTTACATTTTCGTCCTCGAGGTTTTTTTTCGAAATTGCAGTTGACGCGAAAAGAACATCTGACATATGATCGACTAATAATCGATTTCGCTCTTCCTGCATATTGTAATCAAAACATCGCAATCCCGATTCAACATGATATAGTGGTATATTATATTGTGTTGAAACTAAGGAAGCGGCTAAAACACTATTGGTATCGCCTTGCACAATTACACCATCAAATCTTTCCTTTCTAAACACATTATCTAATTTTATCATCATCTCTGGAATTTGTAACGTTGGAGAAATTTTGGAGTCAAACAAATCAATTTTATAATCCGGACTGGGAAGAGAGAACTCATCAAAGAATTGTGATGATAGCGAATCATCAAAATGCTGACCTGTATAAATATACTTAAAATCCATATCATGTTCATTCATTTGTTTCATTATGGGGAACATTTTTATTATTTCCGGCCTTGTGCCTGTTACTATCGCAAACATGGTCCCTATCCTCATCCAGTTAAAACATCTGTCTTAAGTGAGCGCTTGGCGAAGGGGTTATATGATAACGCTTGAAATAGGATGATTGGCCTAGCCACAAATTTGACTTTATCAGATGAATTCTCATGCAATTGTGTTCTAAACACTTTTAACCAAATATTGAGCAAATCACTAGACATATCTAATACGGTAGCAAATATGTTTAGTTTGGAATTTTTGTCATGGTGCCAAACAATAGGAACTTCTTTTATCTGTAGACCATTCAATTTGCTCAATACTATAAATTCTGTGTCAAATGCAAAGCCATTAACTTTTATCTCCGAAATAACTCTAGACAATGAATTTTTTTTAAATAATTTAAAACCACACTGAAGATCACGAATTTTGATATCAAAAAGACAACTGAAAAACAAATGATACATAAATGACAAAAGTCTTCTTTTCATGGGCCTTGTTGCCACACCCAAACTCCCACGCATAGTTCTTGAGCCAACAACTATGTCGTTTTTTTCAATGAACGGGATTAATCTTTCAAATTCCGATGGGTCGGCTGACAAATCAACATCCATGAATCCTATGTTAGATTTTGTACAATAATCGATAGCTCGCAATACTGACCCACCCTTACCAAATCTTTTGGGTAATGAGACAAGATTGATCCTCTGGTCACGATTAGAAAATTCCTTCACAATCTTTACGGATTGATCCGTACATCCATCTTCTACGACAATTATTTCGAAATCCCAGTCCTGAGTTATACAATATTCAAGAGATCGCTCCAGGCATTTTCTAATTCGCCTTTCCTCATTGAACATGGGGATTATGACACTGATTGGAAATTTCAAGCTGCTCTATAACGTATCTACTTATGTATGTATATTAAAGTTTCGTTTGATAATTCAAATTATAGTTGAATATGCTGAATTAGATGATAATAGCTAAGTTAATGCAAAAGAATACACCGTTTAGGTTGTACAATAATTTTGAATTAAACATATTAAATAATAATTCAATATATATAAACGTGTTCGTTTCAATAATATTTAGTTTTACATTAAAGTAATTTTTTCATACAATAAATTGGATTTGGAAAAATGCATTTCATTTTGCTATTTAGAAGATAAATGGATATTTCAAGAAAAGGTTAAATGTATGTGTTAAGATACATGTACCATAATGAGAACCCTTTCAATACTTGCAATCGCATCTGTATTATTTATAGCCCAGTATTACTGGCTACAAATAACAATGTTTTTGCTCAAAATTCTGTAACTCAAGGTATTTGACAACTACAATTAGCCACAGCTTTGGAATTTGTGTCTCTGGTGTAAACACCTTCATATCCTGCAACAACCTGAGTAACCAAGAGCAAACCAACTGAAACAATGTAGAGGCCAACAAGGCGGCAGCAGCAGCAATTCAGCCATTTCAAGGTATAGGTCAAGCCCAATCAGTAAAGCAAGGTGCAGTTTGTGTAAGCGGTGGTGGCACCTTCGGCTCATGCAACAACCTAAGTAACCAAGAGAGCAAACCAACTTCGGAAACAAATGCAGGCCAACAAGGCGGCAGCGGATAGCAAGCGGTGAGGCAATACTGCAACACAAGGTATAGGTCAAGCCCAATCAGCAAACCAACGAAAGCTGTGTTTCTGGCGATGATACCAACGGCTCATGCAACAACCTAAGTAACCAAGAGCAAACCAACTTCGGAAACAATGTAGCAGGCCAACAAGGCGGCAGCGGATATAAAGGTGGTGGCAATACTGCAACACAAGGTATAGGTCAATTCCAATCAACCAACCAAGGTAGCCTTTGTGTTTCTGGCGGTAGTACTAGCGGCTCCTGCAACAACTTTAATAGCCAAACACAGACTAATTACGGCAATAATGTGGTAGGACAAATCAGATAATTTTTTTATTCTGAACCCAAAAAAAAAATTCTTCTATTTTTTTATTTTATTTTGATATGAATTATTAAAGATTTCAACATTTTCATTTACACTCTTAATTCTATACAATTGTTACCACGAATATGAGTGAAATAGGCTTATTGAATTCGAATGATATCTTTTTAAGTTTGACAGGATCCAAGCAATTGATCTTTTCAATTAGAATGAGTCCAATTTCACTTGATCGATCAGTTGTCTAAAGCTATATGAAATGTCTACCTATCTAGGTGTCATATTGTCTCAAATTTTAGATTAAGTGATGCTCCTTTTGTTTGGTATCGTATATCCATCGAAGCGGCAAATACGGATGTATTCAATAGGCAAAGCTATGGTTAGTGAACCGAGTTCTTAATCAATCATTATTATTAATTTTAGCCACTGACCTTATCATAGAAATTAACTCACGAATTGTTATTTTATTTAAATAAAATACTATAGCTGATGAGGCAAGTACCACTACTATTAGATTTGTGATAGTTGCTATTAGCCCATTTCCTGCAATAAAACTTATAGCTAGCCATATTATGATTCCAGATGCAAGTGAAACTAATGAGGTTAAGATGTATCGTAAGGAGGTTTTTTTGATCCAAATTACGGATATTATCGCAGACGCTAGGAAAGCAACCAAGGTAGCTAATGATGCTCCCAAAATATTCAGATTTGGAACTAGAATGGAGAAGGTTACAATGAATATAATGATTTCTACTAGTCCTATAAACAGGATCTTTTTATATTGATTTGTAAGGTTAAATTCCGAAATTGCTATTATAGTTATAGACGAAGGTAATATTGAAAGTCCAAGAATTATTAAATCAACGCTTGCGACGGTATAGCTAGTACCTATGAAGCCTAGTATGGCGTATGATTGAGTTATCAAAATCATTATGAGCGGGATCGTGAAGCTCAAACCTATTCGCAAAGCTGAAGATGCATAGTCTCTTTCGGTTCTGATTGATGCGGGTATTACCATTAGACCAATATTGGTAGCAAATCCTCCGGCTATGAGACTTATTGTTAAAGCCATGTAGAAAATTCCAATCTGTGAAACATCAACACCAAAAACGGCTAATAGGATTACACTTAGACTAAAAACAAATACCCTTGATATTTTTGAAGGTGTGTTTATTAAACCATCTTTGATTACTATTTTAAAAACATTGAAATTTAATCTAAATGGCATCTCCTTTAGAACAATTGCAAACGTACACAAACTTACAATGCTGACATTTATTAAAAATGCAAACAAAATACCCGAGGCACCAAAACCATATATCACAAGAACAAAACCAACCAAAAATTTTATGACTGTAGCAATAATGTCTATGATTAAAACTGTTCTGATTTTAAATAAACTCAATAGAAGGTAATGTGCGATTATGCCTGGTGCAGTCATGATTACCATTAGTATAGCTAGCCATTCAAACTGACCCAGGTTGTTATCTTCAAAATTTGCAAAGAAATAAACTATGAATGGGATGGCAAGGAGACTTAAACCCATCTCTATGATAAAAGTAGTGAATAGTATGGACCCTCTATATTTTAAGGAATATTTTAGAATTGGATATTCTATGCCAAATTGAATGATTGTGGTAACAAAAACCACCAAGCTGTATATAGTGGTTGCTTGGCCTATTTCTACTGTTGATGCGAATCTTGAAATCAGCATCCAGAAAATCCAGTTACCAAAGGCCAAAACTAATTGATTTAAAAATAAAAGTATGCCCGAGCTTGTAAAATGAGAGGAGATGCCATCTATGTTTTTGTCTTGGTTTTCATCCTTTTTTTCGCTATCCCTGTCAAAAAATTCATTCACAACCTGCAGTTTTCTAGTATATATAAATCCTATAAATATTAATTGAAATCTGCTTGATTTTTAGGTATTATTAATTATATTTTTCTTTTTTCTTTTGCCTGTTAGGATCAAACTTAAACTGTAAACTAAATCCGGTTACCCAAAATCAACAATATAGGGTACTATTTCTTGTCAATTTGGTATTATCATTTTTTGAAATAATCATAAAATATTCTAACCTGCGAAGTATGGGTATTACTCTATCATACATACTGACTCATGGATGATGTCCTTCTATCTATTCCTAATTTGTAGATATGAATTCAATTTCGTTAGCTCTCAAAACATGAATATTATCTACCAATAAATCAAATTCAAAAATACGATCATGAATTGTTTATTTCAAGTAGTGTCAATGTGGATTTTATATCAGTGAGTCGTCTAATCAAAAGGACTTTTCTTTGCAAATCCTCTTTTGTCACTAGCATCATTCACTTTTACTATTATATCATAAACACCATAAACACACGATAAGCTTTATTGACGTATTCCAAATCCTTTATTTGTTCCATTACCTTTGCTCCTATCCTGTAATTAATTAAAACAAAGGCATTGTGATTCATACAATTTGACTATAACGTCACAAAATAAAACTGTTATCTTTTTAATAAAAAAAATTATTTTCTTCTGGCAGTAATCGTGTGTGTATGATCTACATACCATCTAATACTATCCTTAAAACTAGACCACCAGTCCATAAATCCATCACTGGTCTCTGATTCAAAGAGCAAAAATCCATTATATTCAGTACCCCATGCATGACTATATTCTCCCATTAACTCGATTCCCTGCGGTAAACTCCTCTTCATCTCTCTCCACTGTTCATTTGCTTTTTTTGATTCTTCCGGAGTCATTGTTTTAAATCTATAGAAAACTAAAAAGGTAGCACTCATATCTTTCCTTATATCGATTATATTTTAAATTTTACTATTCATATATTAAAATTTGAATAGTAAATGGCTATAAATCATTTAAACTAAATTTAAAATAGCAAGAATTGCACTTAAATTTTTCTTTTCCTGGAGTGCTTGAAACCACATCTAGTTGACCCTTGGACCTACAATTGGGACATTTCCCATAAATTGTTTTCTTCGTAGTTTACTTGACATATCCTTATAATATAAATTTTAAAATCTATCCTGCTAATTACATGTGTAGTCCACGTTCAACACAAAATTGACTTCCCGTAATTAACATAAATGGAGAATAAATCACCATCTAACCTGCAAATGAATCTAACTCTATTAATATTTGATAAAGGAATTTCGGAAATCAAAACGAAAAAACTGTCGCTATTGTAAACAGGTTGATCTCGTTTGCTTTTGTACCTATTCTCAGTACTTTTTTTTATTCAACTATTGTTCGAATTTTTTCATAGGAATTTTGAGTTACCATGTTTTGGCCCTTGAGAAAATCCACAAAATGCTTACTCTGTTCAAATTCATCAATTAAGTTCAAAAATATTGCCCGAAAAAAATCACGCGCTTCGTGGTTTAACCCACATTGGGTACAACAATAATTTCCCTCATTACTAGGAGCCCATTTATCTTTGATCTCCTCGTTATTGTACGCTCTAGATAGTACTTTTCTCGCATAATCTAAAAGAGTAATAAATAATTCATTCTTCTCCTCTTTGAGGGTCAGCTTACTCAAGGTTTCTGCAAAACCGTCAGAATAAATTGTGTGTCCGGGGGGTAAAGGAACCGGTTTATTGCCTTCATATATATCGTGAACTCCAAACAACTCCTCAATTACTAGTCGAGCCCTCTTACGGAAAATAAAAGGATCTTGTCTTTTGGATGGTCTGCCTCTTTGATTTTTCTTTTCTTCCTCAACGTGATTTATGTAATACTCTCTATACAGCTCGGCCTTTTGAGCGTAGACGGTCTTAATGGGTAGTTTGGTAACTTCGCTTAATTCCTCGACTGACAAACCTATAGGATACGCTTCCCGCAGTGCATTTAGAATTTTCCGATTACTATCCTTATTAATTACTTGTAAATGAAGGTCATCCCTGCAATAATATCCTTCAAAATAATTTTTCATAATCTCTTAAATAATTTCTATTATTCTTATACTTTTAGAATTTTAGACTATGAGAGTATAATATACTCAAGACAAAATTTATCTATTTATAAACTTCATGGATAGTATGACAATAAAAAACTACAACAAATTCGATGAATATAATTTCTTTGCTGTCTTTTCGATTAGCTTATTAATCCTCGCTCTATCTACATCGACCTTATCGAATGTTTTTGCTAATTTGGATTCCAACTCCACCCTACTGGCAGATTCCAACTCCACCCTACTGGCAGATTCCAACTCCACCCTACTGGCAGATTCCAACTCCACCCTACTGGCAGATTCCAACTCCAGCGAGAATAACATAAATGGGACTATCTCTTCATTTCCAGGCTCGTTAGATAGCGATAGAC
>JARFXS010000074.1 GCA_029194465.1 Candidatus Nitrosocosmicus sp. | reverse complement strand
GGGGTGCATTCACACCTCTTTGTTACATCTAGGCTGGTTTATCGAGATCTCCCCATTTGATCTCTGATTACCTCTTTCAAACTCTCTGTTTATCAACCCTGCGTGCGCCTGCAATAATAGTTGCTCCAGCATTAGACAAATTTAAGGCTGTTGTATATCCGATTCCGCTGCTTGCCCTAATTAGTATGACTTTTACCCTTAATCATTTGTTAATTTTATAATTTGCTCAAATTTATTCATATTCAAGGGCTGTTTTTCTTTCCCAGGCATAATCTTCTCATAGACCCTATTTTCAAGTCCCCGATTGATTCTAAGAATCTAGATTTTCCTGGTAAAATGATATTGACTTTGGTATTTCCCTTCATTTATTTGATGTGATTCTGGCGTCTTTCATTTCTGAATCCTAATTGTATCATTTTGTAATCGATATGATTGATTGGTCAAATTATGATCTTTTTGTTATGACTTTAAATAGCGAGTTAAGACGTCTATTCAGCAACAAAGACTTCGATTATTCAAGCACCCATCTGTATTGCATTTGAAAATCCAATAACCTAAATTCATTTCAAACGTTTATTATTCAACAGTCACTAAGGCCAAAATCTCAAATATTATTTGAGCCTGAAACATAAACGAAAATAGGTAGTTTAATACGGTAAGTTATTTAGGACCATGATAATCTTCGGGGAATGCATCCGTATCAACAGTTTCGATAGGTTCCCCAGTGGGTAACGGTGCCTCCTTTGCCACTTCATATTTGAATATCTCAGGAAAGTCAATTTTTATTATTACATTCATACCTACCTGATAAATCTCAGATTTGGGAATATCAAATCGCTTATTATTTCCTCTCCAAAACCACTATTTTATCATTGGTATCCTTTATTATGACCTTAAAAACCACTATTTTATCATTCTTTATTCGAACTCTTTGCTCGAACTCCTTTATTAAATAAAGTGTTTGGATATTTCCCTTCATACGCTGCCAAATCCACTACCTTATCTGGCTCTGCCCAAGGATCCTGTCTACCTGCCGGAAGAGGGCATCTCTGGGAACTGCATATTTACCCAAGTCTGCAGAATTTAATCCGATCAAAAAACATTGGCTCCTACTTGTTGAATTTCTTTTATCGGAATATCATACCTTTCATTTTTTTTCTCCAAAAACCACTATTTTATCAGAGTTTCTCTGACTACATACCCTAGATTTGGTTCATCTAATGCTTTAACACCTTTATTGAAGTATTTACCAGAAGTCATCAAAGATATAGATAAAAATAACATAATTAAACCTTTTATGAAATATAAGGGGACAATCCGTTGATGATTGCCGCAAAAGAATCTGCTGCTGAATGTAGGTCATATTCTATCCCTTTAAATCCGAAAATTAGTGTTATAGTATGAGCATTTAAGCCTCAGTTTCTATGAATTGATTTGACAATGTCTCATTAAAGTCTAGGATCGTAGTATCTGGCTTAATCCGGTATTATTGAGAAAGTGAGAAGCACAAAATAGGTAGGCTATTATTTAATAACATAACTGTATGCTTTACACTTGCGAATCTTGATTTTTGTTACAGAGAAAACGCTATGCTGTGATAAAGAAGATTTAAAGAAAACGACAGAACCTACCATCAACACCCTCTATTGCCAGCATTTAAAAAACAGCCACCCAATAAACCATATTTGGAAATATTAAATATGATAGTATTGGAATTCGTATATAGTAACTGTACACGAAAATGTACGATCAGGATTTTGAGCTTGAAATTACCGGAGTAACGAGCTTAAAATTGCAAGCATATTAACTGGGATTATAAGTATCCTATTTGGTGATGAACTAGATGGTATTAGAAGATAATTTAGAGGCATATCCAGAAGAATTGTACATTAATGATCTGTACAAAATACACAGGAGGGACATCTACAAGGAACAATTCCTTATAGGCACAAAGATCAAGAAGGATAGAAAAATAGTCAACGTTCAAGAAATGACGCTGGATAAAACATTACTTAGAGAATTGAGGGACAGATTAAACAAAATGTCATTAGACTAACTCGGTCATAAAGACCATAGGAATTCTAATAATTTAGTAAATATTACCCATAATAATCGTACTTTCAATAGTATCTGATATTAATATGAGGTAAAGATGTGGTTATGCTGCGGACATGGCCTAATAAAACGAAAAACAGTCCAAAGGCTCTGAATATCCTTTAGCAATTTTTCCTGGGTGCGAATAACTACCCTTTTGTTGATGGCAATAGAGGCTTAGTGGTTTAAGTCTAGAAGAAGCCGCACTCTAATGAAACAAAGGAAATAAAGATATTCTAAATTCAGTTTTGTATGTACTGCTTTAGAAATTAAAGATTGGTGTTATCCATGAAATACTATTAGCCTCTCTAGAAGATACGTACTAAAATGGGATTACCTAATCTAGCTTCATCGATCCAGAAGTTTAGAAATGATACTTATATGCAAGAGTGAGATCTACTTCTGTGAGTGTACACGTTCAGACCAAAATTACCGTTAAGTAGTTTCTTATGCACATTAAATTTGAAATAAGACATCATAGGTTAGACACAGAAAATTAATTGTTTGTTTATGATAATGCAAATATTACTGCTATTAAGACTAGTTTGGTTCTATTTGTGTTTATATCTGTGAGTTACATTAGAACTATTCAACTATTGTTAGATTCCAAATTTTCATAAAATCGTCATTTGTTTTGGGTGGATAAATAACCTAGCTTTTGGTCAAGTATGTTATTGCAGCAATAATGGCTCTTATGGACAAACATACTAATGATTATGCAAAAACGCAAGGTTAACTTTTTATCTTACGACTTGCTTAATTTAAACTCCAGTTGATCACGACAAAATTGATGATGTCTATATGCATTTCTTATATGTTCATAATGTATCTTGGAGTCGCTGTAGATGTGAATAGAGACGACTCAAAAGTATATTACATGATTACCTCTAGTGAGATAAGCAACCTATTTGACGACCTGACTCCCGATAATTTGGGATCAAATGACTTGACGAATAATGATAGTGGTGATTTGCTAAAGGATACTGGCAATATTTCAGATCTCCTTTACTAAAAACAAGAATGTAGAAAACAGATGATCCAATAGAATTGTCTATGCTACGGCAAAGGCTAACCCAGCTTTTTTAAAAACAATTAGTTTAATTTGATATGTGTAGTAGGGTTAATAACTTAAGGATAAAACTATGGCTTTTACATCCTTCTTCCTTGGACTGTATCCAGAGTAAATTGAACGCTTCATAATAAAGTGGAAAGGGCCCGTACAAACTATACCTGAATTGTTCTTTCAGTAAACTATTAAAACATTATACTGCTTACACGTCATCAAGTCAAGTCATGACGCTATTTTGAGATGCAATCAGAAATACCGGATCAAAAAAGGTCTTCTTAGATCCTGGGGAAAGCGGATACCGAAATCAAGGTGACTAAGGTCTAACTCGAGGTTGACTTGCATTATTTTTAACATTAGTTACAATTTATACAAAAGAGCAAAATTGTTACTGCACTAACAAAGTCCAACGAAATAATCAAGCATTCAATAGGGATTCGTAGTATGCTACTCGAAGGAATCAAGAGACGCCCCATACCAACTTATGTGAGAACTGCAAAACCCTAGAGTACAGGTTCCCACATCTAAAACATTAATTACATTCCCTATTAAGAGAATCATAATTGAGAATACTCTAAATTACATCAAGAATAGGACTTGACTCAATGCTTTGATGACATCTTCGGTTGTAATAGTAGTACGTGATATAATCCCTTTCATATTAAAACTGGCAAAACCTTATTGCATACCCTCATAACAAAGTTTGTAAGCATTACTCTGTATTTCTATAGTTCACGTTCCCTCCAATAGAAAATAAGAATTAGATTCTATATTAAATACAATTCATTCACCGAACTATTCAACAAGAAATATCCCTTCGGCAAGAAAATTTATCATCGTCTAATTTCCTACATTGAATCTTCTTATATATTGGATGAGGTTCTAATAAATCGATGTCAAACAATTCAAAAAAAAATTCGAAACGAAATGTCAATAATCTTAACATCCTGTTAATTTTGGTATTGGGATTGGGATTTTTAGCTCTCAACGTGATAATCATGGCGCCTACTGAGGTAGTTGCCCAAGCCACGATTTCCGACCAAGATAATAAAACCCAATTAGCATCTCTCAATAATACTTTATTTGTATCAGGTTCTGCCACGGACAAAGTGAAAACCGATTTGGTAACTATCTCGATCGGAGTGCAAACTACAAATCAATCTGTAACTGATGCAGTAACTTCAAATTCGAAAATAGCAAACGAAATAATCACTAGTTTAAGAGATAATGGCGTTAAAGAAAATGAGATCAGTACATCTCAATATACTATCCAACCTAATTTCAATTTTACAGAATCAGGAATTAGTGTACAAACAGGGTTCACTGTGTCTAACATAGTGACAATTCAAAGTCCTAACTTTAATAATATTTCATCCTGGATTGATTCTGCAGTTACTGCAGGAGCCAATACCATCAATGGAGTGGATTTTAGGGTTTCTGACAAGTCATTGGAAAGTGTTACAAATGCACTCATAGAGCAAGCTATTATTAACGCCAGACAAAATGCAGATGTAGCCGCTTCGGCAATAGGGTCTACAATCATCGGTATCAAATCAATATCCGTTAATACGGATGGCTTCAACCCTGTGCCTTTTAACGATCAGATTATGCAGAGATCATTTGCATCTGTGGTGACCCCAACCCCAATACTCCCAGGACAACAAGAGGTTTCTGTCACTGTGCAGATAACCTACTTGCTTAACTAGATGTTAAGAACACTCTATTTTTTATTATTTAAGAAGATTAAAGTTTAGCAAACTATTGTGCACAAGCATTCGAAATTGTCATAGCCCAACCTCTTCAACCTCACTGTAAAAACAAATTTCTCTTTAATTTCAAAATATTTTAGCAAAATATAATTTGTACTAATAAATTTGAGGTAATAGTTACCTATTCGCCATAAACAAGTTTAAACGTTATTCCTGTTTCCCCCATTCGAGCTCTTATTTATCTACCTTTATTCCCTGCTTAATCTCAACCCTCTGCTATTGTCTCTATGCTATATTTGGGACAGTGAATAAGATTAAGAAACATCAACAAGATAAACACCCTAGCTATCAAAAAAGGTCAATAGTTATTTCATCTGATGTTGAAATTCTAAAGAATAAAAATACTTGAATGTTTCTATCGATGGAACAAACCTTTAGAAAAGCTAGTTCACAAATCAAAAATCATTAGAATACAAATTATGGTAAGAAGACGTTAGTCTTATTAATTCATTGTTAACTCAAAATGTAAATCCGACGACACGTAAATGGATTTTTGTTAATTAATGATGTATATGAAAACGCAAAAGGCAAATTCATAGTTGATAAAAAGATATCCTAGAGATTTTTTAGAAAGCAGTGTGAAAATCAATTTTCTAAACCATGATTTATGAAACACCCATAGAGACTTTTCAAATCCCACATGAGTTGATCATTATCGATTAGAAAGTTAATTTCATCAAGTTATCCCTGGCAAAAGCAAAGGGTAAAGGAAAATTGTAAATACCGATATCATAATAATTGCAAATACGGTGAGTACAATTCCATTTTTGATCATGTCTTTGATCTGTATTTTACCTTTTTCATAAACTAGTGCGTTTGGAGGAGTCCCCATTGGCAAGAGGAACGCAAGGGAACTTGATAGTGTAATCGCAGCAAGAAAAGGTAACGGAGGCCACTGATTAATTGCTGCCATACTGGCAACAACGGGTATGAATATAGCTGCCGTTGCCGTATTTGACATGGTATTACCAATAATCATCGTAATAGAAACAATAATTATTACTATTGCTGGGAATGGCAGAATACTTAGTACTGATAATTTGGTCCCCAGATAGTCTGCAAGGCCTGATGTTGTGAACGCCAATGACAGGGAAATTCCTGCACCCAGAATAAACAAAACACCTAGTGGGACTTTTTGTACATCAGACCAGTCTAGAAATTTTTCGGTTCTATTTTTTGGTATCACAAAAAGTGATACACCGCCAAGAATTGCAATTACTGCAGTTTCAACATATGAATCACCACCCGCCCAATATGGAGCTGCGAACATCAATACTAGAATGACTAGTAAAATTATTAATGAAGCTTTTTGCTCTCCTGTGATTTTTCCTAACTTTTCTTGTTCAGCTACAATTATCTTTTTGATGAGCATTTCATCGATTTGCTCCTTTCTAACTTGACTTGTAAAGTATATTATGGATATCATTAACATTGTAATTGCCAGTGGAGCAGCTACTGAAGACCAAGCGCCGAAAGTAATTGTTTTGTCAAATAACTCATGTACTATTTCTGCATACATTAGATTAGGAGGAGATGCAATGAGTGTAGTAATACTTCCAATTGAAGAGGAGAATGCAACCCTAGTAAAGCATGACTTTAAACTTTGTTTGACTTTAATCCCATTATCAGAAAGCAAGGACAAAGGAAATGGAAAAACCATTGGAATAATCAGAATAACAACTGTAAAATCATAATAACTGTGGAAATTAAAGCCGTATAGATCATAAAGCCAAGGATTGTTATTCTTTTGGGTGAATAACCGAAAATGCTGATGATCCCAAACGCAATCTTTCGTTGCAAACCAGATTTTTCAACTGCAAGAACGACCAAACACATCCCCAATAGAAGAATAATTGTGGGCTCATGTATTCTCTCCCCACCACCCGTAGGGATAATACTCAGTTAAAGGGAACAGAGCCAGAGGTAATAGAGCGGTTTGTAAATACTAACAGGGCGGTTGTCCACCATACTACAAGCCAAAGTGTTATGCCAGAATACCAGTTTACCTTGCTCTGGTAAGCCTTCTGGGGTAGGGCTAACGAGAAAGATTAAGAACAAAACTGGACTAAAATGAGCCCAAAGAACTTCGATTTGCCTAGTTTTTGCAGATGGGGCAGGGACGGCTGTTCTGCATCCATGCTAGCATTTATTGACAGTAATATAAGTGATTATTGTATATTAAAAACAAAACAATAGCGAAAGACCAAATTGACTCGTCTAATAACCATAGTTAATGCCGTAGACATAATGTGGATGAATATTTGAAATATGAAAAGGCTCTTAATCCCGAACTTAGGGTTTCAATTTTGAATTCTATCAATTTTCATTTTAATTCCACATTGCCTAGACTTACGAATTTACGGCTTAGGATAATTGAAGTTATGATTCTATTATCTAAAGGCATAACAAATGCATATTCGTTTCAATAATAGTCGGAGGTTTGATTCACAGTCAGTTGCGTTTATGATAATCGGCCACATAGTTTTATCATCGCCTCTTACAATCGTCTTTGCATCTCTTAGGTCTGAGTCTTCCTATTGCAACTGCATGGGTAAGGCATTTTTCTTCAGTCTTTGACTTGATTTACGGGAAGCATCTTTTGATGAAGCCTCCCGCTGTGAATTGGGTGATAATAACTATCGGGTCCAGAGGATAGCATCCCAAATGGGATTAAATCTACTTTAATTTTTTGGAGGTATTTCTACTATGGCCCTATTAGAACCTCCATCACAATAAGCATTTAGGTTATCGCCTTACTTTATTTTAATCAGTAAGTATTTTTGTAGAATATTTATTGAAAAATCTTGCTTTCATAGCTAACTCCTTGCATTTCTTAATAGCAAAATCGGGATAGTTCTGTTCGAATAAAGTGACGAATAAAATAACTTTAATAGTCTATCAACTAGGAATTGGATACGATGCAATCTTCTAACAACATGATTTACTCTCTTCTCCCGTGATGACAGACTATTAATCAATTATTATGGAATTAGATTGAACATTAAATAATCATAAAATTCAATGAGGTCCACTTAATTGAATAACTACGCTGAATTATAATCTTGATTTCAGATTGAAGTGGCTGTTATTTCGACACCACTCCTTTTTTTGAAATATATAAATCAAATTTTGACCATTTTGGATGATCCGCAAGAGAAAGAACTAATAGTTCAGTCAACGTTTATAAATAAACAACGAATTACAGTTTGACCGGTTTTTTCTCTTCGATATAATCCCAAAAATGAGCATGAAAAGAGAAATAACTGGGGGTTTTAATTGAACTATTATAGGATTGAAATGTTGCTCAAGGTGCAGTTGCACAAGGAGAAGGTGTAGGGTAATAATCGAACTATACTAGGATTGAAATGAAGTCTTTGTTGTTGAAGATAGAATATCCATTACTAGTTTTAATCGAACTATACTAGGATTGAAATAACGCAGTGTCTATACAAATGATAGAAGGAGGATACTGTTTTAATCGAACTATTATAGGATTGAAATGTTGCAGCATTGGGAACTCCATTTGCACCAGAGCCCTTCTTAATCGAACTATTATAGGATTGAAATATGGCTATTGACCTGCTAAAGGGATTGGCTTTAGGTAGTTCAAATCGAACTATTATAGGATTAAGAACCAACTTCATTAGATCGTTGATAAGTTTCCTACGTGATATCAAGTGAAATAAGTATCCCCCATGTTCATAAAGAACAAATCATAAAGCCTAGAGACATTAGATTTCTATTGTCTAACTATGCGTTTGATTTTAAATTTAATGCCCACTGGAAGTGAGAGATATACTGTTAGTCATAATTACAAGATAATGTCATTCATCTATCGCATGTTAGAAAAAACTGAATTTGAACATCTTCATGACACTCGAAAATTATTCCGGTATGATAAAAAAAGAATTCCTTTCTGTTTTTCAAATGTTTTTTCTAGATATGGATTTTCTGATACAAAACACAAAAAGCATCTAATCATTTCCTCTCCGGATAGAAATTTAATTTTATATATGCATGCTTTCCTTCAGAAATTAATAAACCAGAACCTAAAATTTGGAAATCTAATCTTCAATCTACTAGATGCGAAGGTATTTGATTGTTCTACACGCGGAAATAAAATATTGACATTAACACCTATTGTAATTAGAATCCCAAAATCAATATATAAAAATTATCAATTAGACATAAGACATTATTATGACTATTTGTATTGGAGAAAACAATTTCCATTAGAGTTATTTTTAAATCAACTTCAAAGAAATTTGAAGAAAAAGTACCTGGATTATTATGGCAAAGAACCAAAAAATGATCTTAAATTTACCAATTTCATTCTCAGAAAACAGATATCTCACAAGTTAGAAATACACGGATCCGACTCAAGCATTAATTTCAACTTTGTGGGAATTTTGTGGTTTGAGGATACGAACATTCAAGATAACATGCTGTTCAGATTTACTGTAGACGCTGGCCTAGGAGAAAGGAATAGTTTGGGATTTGGTTTGTTAATCATTTAATATTATAATAATAAAAAGACTTTTCAAACGGTTTAATTTTTAAATCAACATGCTGGATTACTGGATGCAAAATGGCTTATCTGCTTTAGATAAAGGGATTTGATATAACAAACTTTTACGATTATCCCCATCAAGAAAAGATTATTGAGAATTATTGGTTAATTCCATCTGCTATAAATTCAGTTGGAGATTACAAGTTACAACAGCTCTGCACACTCTTTTTATCATCATATCGAAAATTAAACAAAAGAGAAGGACAAGAAGGTAAAGTTTGCACGTTTCTTTCATAGGAATCTCTAAAGGGAACGCGTTATTCATGCACTTATTGTGGATCAAATTCATCTAACGAAATGGTTTCTTATGTGTTTCCCTTTGTTATTGGTAAAAAAAGTATCCAAATATTTACTCCAGAGGTAAAGTCAAATCACTTAACTTTTGTAATAAATGTACATTACTAAACTCTCAGCAATTAATAGGTTACTTTTTGTTACCAATACACCTAGACGTAATTTAGAATACATTTCGTATATAATGTTTTTCACAGAATGTAGAAGAACTAGTTAATTTTTATACTGCTTATCTCGATTCCATAATCATTCCATCCTGGCATACAAATATTACTATCTTCTAAAAAATAACAAGTCTTTAAAGATTTGGTATCCAGAAGATATGCTCCTCTTATTATTAGACTATATCTCTAAACGTATTTCCAAATTTGAAGGCAACAATCCCACTAGGAAACTTGGAGCAATACTATTTTCGATAGTGAAGCAAAAAACCCTAACCCAATGATAACGTGCGATACTTTCGATATAGTAAATGATCTTCATCATTTTATCAAGGTTCTGCAAAAGTTGAATAAGGAGAATTTTCAGACATTTCAGATTTTATATTTAAATCTAGGAATTATAAAAAATAATGGTCCTCCCGATCTGAAAATCTGTCCTTTCGAAAAAATTTTTCGATGTAATTTTTGATTTATCATAAGAATAGAATGGAAAGCAATAGAATCCATAATTATCTGATAAAGGCTTCCGAAGGAAAGTCAATACCTTTTTTTAAAACTTTTATCCTCCTTATAATGGAAGAATTGTTTATTGCCGGATCGTGATGTATTTGAAAAGGCCAATAATGTAGGATTTCATTTAGGGATAAAGCGAGACGAAAAGAATCCAGAGTGAGTAAACTAAAAAAACTAATATTTGACTTTAGAAGATGCCGAAATGCCGAAGAAGATTTCCTGCTGTTAATAAACCTAGTTCAGGTGCAAACCGAAATAACACTAAACAAAGATAGCTTACTTACATTTACAGATAAAATTTTCTATGGCTAAACCAGCATTTTTGTTGGGTTTTTTCTAATTCCATTTTGGTAGGATTCCACAATAGGCTTTTATCTTTATTCATAAAAGTGAAGTTAGATTGTTAAGCAGTGAGGAAAAAGCAAGATTTTTCTTTTTAGAAATACTTTCTTGACTAAAAAAGTTGAGAAATCGATCTTTAATGCTGCCGGTAATTATGGTGGTAATTTAACTGAAGTACAAAGAAAACAACAGAAATAGACGGATCCTCAAGGAGTATTGTTTCTGGATCTTCCAATGAAATGGTCCATTAAGAAACATTTGAGTGAGAATAAGGAAAAAACCTCTCCAGTTGAAAGGTAGGAAGGCAGAGAAAAAGACTAGTAAAGAGATAAAAACAGATAGTGAAGCGATAAGACATTAGAAAAAATTGAAGGCGATTCCTTATTGACAGCAGATCAAGATCTTTTAGAAGCCAATGACAAGAAATAAATGCCTCTCAAGTAAGCTCAGCATGTAACCCGCAGAATTTATTGATGATGATTTGTTTGGATATTTTGATACAACAAAAAAACTTGCAAAGATATGCACCTGTGAAAACTGGCGGAATGATTTCAATATTTAGCCTAGGACCAGACATTGATAATTTGTGAGTTTTCTCCCAACTCTCAAGATCATGCACTGTTCGATAAAGAGATTTCCCACTAACATTTTTAGAAGTTCATGGGCAATAGAAATTGATAGAGTCGGTGTGGCTGGCTCCTACTGGAAGTAACGGATGACGTAGATATCGACAAAATAGAAAAAGAGAAGAATCAAGAAACTTATGGCTTTGTTTAATTTATAGTTAAGGACCAACAGACGAATTACCTTACAACCTCTCATCCCGATATGATTGTGGCTATTTTTAGAAATGATAGATCACTAATGGTTGGAAACAAGCTTGTTGTAGATAAAGTTATAGGTTAAAATAGAACCTCTTAAAGAAATTCTTCGATACCATAGAGATAGAATATCACTTGTATATATGGCTGCATTTCGATCATTTATTAGTAATTTTGATGAACTACAGGCTCTTGAAAAATCTGAAGACCTTAAAGATCTACATGGTAAAATCTTTGTTTCTGATATGGCTGCTCTAAAAGATAAACTGTTGTCTCAGGATTTTTTAAACTCATACGAGAATAATGTTTATTTTTTGTCTTGATATAGAATCGGAAATAGCCCATTTTTAGAGATCAAACCTCACATGCATTTCTCAATACGTATATAGCTCCCCCGCCTCATACACTAATCGGTCTTTTGGGCTCCTGCATGGGACTTGATGAAAAAGATACTGAATCCATTTTAGGTGCAAAAATCAAGATTGGCTGTGTAGTCTTAAGACTAAGAGGATATCTCAAGGAAACAGTAAAGATGGTGAATCAAAAAAGCAATTCTTATAGCAGCATACCAAGAACCAGAAAATTCCTCATTGACCCCTTATATCGAATTTTTGTAGGATCCGAAGATAAAGACATTATTGAGACAATTTATAACTCTGTATCATTTCCCCAATTCACTCTGTATCTTGGTATTTCTGATTGTCTTGCATATGTAAGAAACATTTCAAGAATTTCTGATTATGAAAAGTTAGAGTTCAATAATACTGAAAGTATGATATGTTTAACTGAAGATAATTTGCAATACAATACCAAAATCAATAAACCAAATGCTTTGACCATCTATCCTGAAGTAATTGTTTCACCAACTTCTTATGATGTTACAGATATGGGTAGAACTCCAGTTAATAATAAGAAATTTTTAACCTCACTTAATTGTTCAGTGCATTTTGAAGCTCCATTGACAGGATATCGTATAGAAGACAAAAATATTTGCCTGATATGACAGAGTATTACGCAAAAAGTAAGAATGGACAATACACAGAAACCTTATTTTGTCATCTCTCCAGGACATTAGAACACGCAGAAGAAATTATTGAGAAACACGATATATACGACAAGTCAATAATTAATGCAATAAAAATTGCAGCAGCATTCCATGATATTGGTAAAGCTGATAAACGTTTTCAGAAATACTTGTTATATGGGAATCCAAAAGTGTATCACCCACTTTTAGCTATGCCTGTTGTTTTTGAGATCACAAAATGTCTAGATAATAATCTCCAAAGCCTTGTTCTGTTTTCCATTGCTTCTCATCATACCTCATTGCATCAAGAGCTCTATTCCGACGTTTCAGACATTTATTTAGAAGTAGATGATCAAGAGTATTTTGAAAAAGGAGTATATACCTTATCGAAAAGAATCGGGCTAGACTCCGTAGACACGTCCCAAATTTATGTCATAAGTTGCAAATCTGCATTAAATAAAGCAAGAGAACTCTATAGGCCTCCATAAAGGGAGACTAGAACTAAGGGAGACTTTCATAACCATTCAGGGAATCTTAAACTATTGCGATTGGATGTCGAGTGGAGAAGATACTTTGTATTCAAGTTTGGACCTGGCTGAAAATTTTATCGCAAATCCCTACCATTATCCAGATAACTGCGATGAAAACCCAAGGTAACGTATTCATAACTGCTGCCGACGAGTTCTGGAAAAACTGAAACTGCTCTGAAGCGGATAAAAGATAAATACTGTTCGGGGTTTAGAACATTTTATACAGTACCAACGACAACTACAATCAATGCCATGTATCAAAGATTTGTAGATAAATCTCGGTATGGCCTTTCTGAAAAAAAGTAGTCTCAGAATATTTTAGCAATCTGAATCTGTACTAAAGTCGAGGCCCAAAACCCCAGAAATGCAAACTTGTTATACAAGAACTTTTTTTATCCACTAAATGTTACTACTCCTGATCAATTAATTCTAGCATTAATGAATAATGGAAGATACTCACTAAAATCATTTATGATGAAAAAAAATCATATTGTTTTGGATGAAATTCATGCATATGATTCTGAAACATTTTGGTTTGATTAAGGGACAATCAGACATCTTCATGATCATTATGAGGCAAAATTTTGTATACTAAGTGCAACTTTTCCAAATGTTCTAAAAAATGAACTATCTTTTTTAAAAGCGTCTGAGTTAATTGACCAAAGGACAGTCGAAAGTGAGTATTCAAAGCGGAGGAGAACTCACATAGATTTTGTTAATCGGTTTGTTGAAGAGATGTATGATGAAATAATGAATTTCTATAGGAATGGGAAAAAAGTCCTCATTGTTATGAACACTGTAAAAAAAGGCCCAACAAGTATACATGACTTGAAATGGTTACTGGAAAGGAAAAGTTTTCACTTGAGGATATCATGCTTATTCATAGTAGGTATACATTTTTTGATAGACGGATTCAGGAAAGAGATTGTTAGAGGGGAAAATTAATAATCACAACAATACCACCTTTTGCTCTCCAAAAATTCTAGTGGCTACTCAAATTGTTGAAGTTTCATTAGATATCAATTACGATGCGCTTTTTACAGAGGCATGCTATTTAGATTCGCTTGTTCAGAGCCTGACGAATAAATAGATACAGTAATTTAGAAACGAAGGTCGAGTTGGTTAAGTGTGTTTGCCACAAAGGGTTTACCATATGATTCAGAGATGTTAAACCAATCTGTCAAATTGCTTGCTGAGGAATATGATAAAATTACTTTCTGAACTTGATTACATTCGCTTGACAAACAGGTTCTATGATGAAAATTGGAAGAGTAGTATTGAAACCGAGCAAAGATTTGGAAAGATATGGAAAGCGGTTTCCTATATTTATAGAGTAGACCTGTCTGATATTAAAATGCAGCAATTATTGAGAACAAGAAGTGGTATGGTAACGGTTAACGCATATTCCAGATCTCATCGAGATATAATTTCACATCTTCATGATTCCCTTTTATCTTTACCTAGTATTAAGAGAAAAACCAACTTTTCCGTCAAATTAGATTATATTCCATCAATGTTCCTATATTAGGCTCAACCAAATTTACTCAAATGGATAGTAAATACAATTCGGAAGGCGGTATGAAGTATCTGATAATAGAGGCAGAATACGATAAAGATATTGGATTAATGATAGACTTATGATTTTTTTTTCTTCCATCCTAAAAGGAAAATTAGTTAGAGTTCATATAAATAAGTCTGTAAAAAATGTAGATTATTTTTATAAAATATTTATTATCAATAGAAAATAAATATGATGTAAATACTATTATATTATGAAGGAAATAAGAGGAAAAGACGTATGTTCTGCTTCTTTGGATTACTTACTCAGTCTTTTATTCCTGCCTCTCGCTTGACCTGTACGATGTGCATCTGAACATCAGTTTTAGCTCCCTTTATCTGCATTGTTTTGGGATGGACTAACAGAAAAAAGGTCTTTTGAGATTTGTTAGAGATTTCATTTAAGAGTCTCGTAGTGCCTGAATCCATTTTGAGGACTTCGATTTCTTTGTATTCGCTTCCCTCTTTTACTAAAGATTCCTTGTCAACGTCTGATAATAGGGCCTTGAGATTGTTTACCTCTATTTTATATCTCTGTAGTTCCTGATCCTTTGCTCCGTATCTATGTTGATTGTATAGTTTCGCCATCCATGCTTCTTTTTTGATTGCAGCGTCTCTATCCTCTGCTATTTGACGGACCATTTCCTCCATTTCATCGGATCTTGCTAGTTTTTCTCGAATTTCTGAAGGAATATCTGAAAGTAACGGAAATCTATTCTTAGGACTTTCCATGGGTTCCTCCTCCCCTTTAACTTCTCTTTGAGCTTCTCTTCTCATGTGGGTAAAGGATTTACCTCCGTAGATTTGGTCAAGTGATGATTCGCTCTCTTGATCTACTGTTTCATTTCCGTTGGTCGTCACCAGGATAGATTGTTTCTTCTCTTCAGTATTGGTGGCGCTACTAGTAGCGCCTTCGCTATTTATGGATTGGAACTTCTTTTGTTTAAATTCGTCTCCTAATACCTTTCTAACATACTGTTTTGAGAGATATCCAGTTAGATCATTTCCTACCTTTTCAGATATTTTTTCTTCATCATACCTAGATTCTTTTAAAATATTTGCAAGATTGATTATCCTTTCTTTCTTACTTCCTTCAAAGTCTTTGAGTTCTACCTTGAAAGATTCTAAGGCAGTCTTATAATGAATCCCTTTTCTACGTTTCTCATCTACGGCATCGGTAAAGTCAGACATTATTGTAACAAAGCCCTCCTGGTGAATTCTGAATCTGCTATGTTGATGGCAGTTCTCAAATGCTCTTTAGAGTCTAAATCAAACTGGAAATAATCATTTTTACTCCTTTTCTTGGCTATTTTGATAACTTCCCCATAAACGAAATTCCTAAGTAATCGGGTGTACGTATTTGTTTCTAGGGAGGTTGCGAGATCGTTAGCATTGGATGAGTTATTCTTTCTACTCGCCAAAGTTTGGGAATAACTCATTTAAGCCGTAACCTCCATCTTTTTTTCTTGAGGCAATTTTGCGAACTCTTGGTTTACTATTTGCTTCATAACTCGGATCAGAGGCTTATCATAGAAATCCTCAATTGATTTGAGTTTATAAATAAAGTTGGAGTGATTAAAAGGATAATATTTTACTTTTCTAGGTAAATTCTTGAGAGCATTAATATATTGTGTGATATGGGTGCCTTTTGAAGTAGCACCTACCTTTATTCACCATAAAAGTTACAAAAATGAATATGTCAAAGTCATTGCTTCTGTAACCGCAGGTTTACTAATTTTCAATCTTATTTTATCATCAATTTATTATGAATATCTAGTTTAACTAATCATGGTAATTTCACTTCATTTGTAATGAGATTACTATACTCGTCAGTTTAGGGTAGTTTTCATTTAATTTTCCATCCTTCCATCTTCCTTCCATATAGCCGCTGAGATAATTAGATTACTTCCATAGCAAATCCATCTAATCCATAGACCCGAATTTACCAGGTCTTATCACTAATTCTTTATAGAATCAGTCTTGTCTTGTTTCATACAACTTATCAAATCTATCCTCACTGACAATTGTGCCTCTGGCTCTTGTTCCCATTACCTCTACGATAGACTGTTCGTCATCTTCGTTCATCTGATCTTTCTTAATATATTTTGGAAGGATGGTTGAAACGAGCAGTGTATTTTTAAGATTTTTGAGATACAATTGATCATATGCTTCTTGTAAATCTTTATTGAATTTTTCCTGTTGTGCTACTAGGATTAGCTGTGACACTGTAGTGTTTGCACCCATGAATCTATCTAATAAACTTGACAGGATCTCTATAATCTCTTCAAGTTTTTCTCTATCAAGGTCTCTTGCAATTCCTTTATATTTAGGAAAAATTTTTGGTCGACGACGATTATGACCATTGGCATAGAATCTCACTCTACCTTTCTTATCAAATGAAGGAATCTTATTCCCACAACCACATAAACAAAATCTCAAGTTTTCTGGATCAGTTGAATGTAACAATTAGCACCCATTATCATTACAAACAGACTATGATTAAGTTTCGCTAACTAAACAGTTAAGAATTTGGTTTCTTTGTCTATCTTTAATCTAGATTGAGTTTTAATTATTTAATGAATCAGAACGATATGTTAGGAAATTCTTTTAGGTTCTTTACAATTATATAATTTAAAATCTGTATTCATCCCTTTTTGCATATTAAGGAAGGAAGATGGAAGGATGGAAAAGTTAAGCTAAATATATTATTCAATTTTTATTGATTTGATGGTTGTAAGTGTGAGTACCATCCTTCGATGGCGACTGAATATTATGGTAACAATGGCTGTTAAAAAATGAACTGATATGTAAGATAACCTAATTATTCAAATACGAAAGAATAGTTTCCCTGTGGGGGCTCCTAGACCCTTAGGGCTTAAATGAATAATGTTCTTATTATGCAGAACTGTGTCTCTTAATTTTTTCTCATCTTCTTTGCTTTTTATATTTTCCTTACCAAGAATATTATTTTGATATTTTTAATTACATTAGAAGAGCCAAGAGGATCGATAACATTGTTTATGGTTTTGAATAAAGCCCGGGTTTCTAAGAACCTTAAGTTAGAACAGTAATCATGATGACATCATCTAATGCTTGAAGAAGTATTTCCAACACATCCTTATTTCCATCCACATACTGTTCCCCTAATTTGTCCGTCAGTATCTGTTTCAAATTCAAAAACACCTACCACATTATTTAGGAATGATAATTTTTTATCTGACCTGGTATGATAAAAGATTGAACCCACATCCCTTCTTGTTCGTCCCATCCATCGAGCAATGCCTTGACCTCACCAAGTAAATGTTTCATTTCTGAATATTTCTTCTATCTCTGAGCTGAAATTATCCATTGGCCAAAATCCTCTGAATTCATTAATTTTTATGCGTGGTTGTATAGGATACTATACAGCATACCATAATATACTGTTTATGGTATTGGATGCAGTATGTTTTATAGTATGCTTTATATGTGACAGAATTATATTATTGAGTATACACAAGCTAATAGTAGCAACATGGCAATAGATGAGTTCAAGTTTAAGGCCACAATTTCAAGGATGGGTAATAAGCGACAGATAATAATCCCCACTGCTTTACATGAGATTTTAAAAGAAGGATTTGAAGACGTTACAGTAATGATCACAGTATCAAAGAAATTGGATTAACATGGGCATTATCTGGTCAAATCATGCTAAATTAAGATTAGTTGAGAGAGATTTGAGAAAAGCAGAAGTCGTAGTAATTCTAAGTAATCCAGTTGAACAAATTAAAGATAAAGAAAAAGAAAATGTGTTTAAATGCTATGGAATCTTACAGAAAGAAGTTAAAGAACCTAAACATCTTATCATAGTTTATTATCAAAATATGCCAAATGGAAACATAAAAATTATAACATTGATCCGCACTAGTAAGAGTGGAGTGAAAGCGTATGGTTTCAACATATAAGAGCGTAGAATACGATCCAGATGTGGATTGCCTTTATGTGAGAATATCAGATAAAAAAATTGTGAATACCATAGTTGTTAATGAGAAATTTAACATTGATGTAGACGCTCAAAACAAACCCGTAGGAATGGAATTCTTATTCTTAACCTCACAGAAAAATAATCCACAAGTAGCAAAAGCATTAGAAGGACTTGTATTAACTCATTAATTTTATACCCATTAGTATGCTATATAGCATACATTTATAGTATCATACTAGCTATCTAATATTGTAAAGTGGCATGCCTAGAGTGGGATGCGGATGCTTTTAAAAAAAAGGTCAAGGCCTCGACAGAAAAGGCAAGTTTCGTATCGCACTATACTCCGAGATAATCTCGCTTAACCCATTATTGTTAGATATTATAATAGATAAAAGTTGATGCGAAACTGTTTCGCATAGTTATATATAAAGTATGAGAATATGCGACATATTTTTATCTGTTGTTTTTGAAGTATTTACAAAGGATTTGATATGGTTTGGAATTTGAATATAGTAAAGATATTAATGGAGCATACGTCAAATTCACTGAAAATAAGATAGTCAAAACTGAAACTCTTGCAGAAAATATTAATGTAGACTTGGATAAGGAA
>JARFXS010000073.1 GCA_029194465.1 Candidatus Nitrosocosmicus sp. | reverse complement strand
GCGCAAGACCGCTCGCAACTAATTTAGGTTTGGTTTAAAATATGGAAAATTTTTCTAAAAAGACTGAATTAATAATTATGTATAGGAGGATGTAAAAAAATGGTACGCGAATTTAAATTTAAAGGATATTCAGGAGAGCAAATCCAAAAGCTTTCAATTGAGACACTCATGCCGCTCTTAAATTCAAGACAAAGAAGATCTCTGGACAAAAGGCTCTCCACTTATATGAATGATGAAAAGAGAAAATTCAGAGAAGATTTGAAATTAGCTAGAGATGGTAAACTTAAAGGCCAGCTAAAAACTCATCTAAGGGATATGATTATTTTGCCCGACATGATCGGGTTAACCGTTTTAGTTCATAACGGAAAGGAATTTGTCTCCTACGTCATAAAGCCAGAAATGGTGGGTCATTATCTGGGTGAATACGCTATTACGAATAAACGGGTTCAACATGGAGCACCTGGAGTCGGTTCATCGCGTTCAAGCTTATACGTCCCATTAAAGTGATATAAATGCCAGATTATTCTTATTCATTTCAAAAGTATGAAAAGTCAAGACATGTAAGGGCGTCAATAAGGGACAAATCCATCTCACACAAGCATTCCAGAGAAATAGCTATATCTATAAACAATAAAAGCATAGAAAAAGCAAGAGAGTTCCTGGAGGATGTCTTGATCAGAAAAATAGCGGTTCCCTATCGGCGATACAACAATGAAGTCGCACATCGATCTAATATCCAAGATGGCTTCTGCTCAGGTAGATATCCGCACAAATCAACTTCCGAATTCCTGAAGTTATTAGATAACCTAGAATCTAACGCAGAGTATAAGGGAATGGATTTGGATAGACTCAAAATCATTTCGGTCGTTGTACATAAGGGAACAAAGTTGAAAAGATTTACTCCCAGAGCTATGGGAAGAGCAAGTCCAAAATACGATACCTTGGTTCATGTCGAAATAGTAGCTATGGAAGGTAGGTCATCCTAATTGAATGCAATCAAAAACGTGTTAAAAAACAATTATCGCAATACTGAATTAGATGAATTTCTAAAGGAAGAATTAAAAGATGCTGGGTTTGGAGGAGCTGATATTCAGAAATCACCTTTGGGTACTAGACTCACCTTGTACGTCACACGACCAGGACTTGTTATTGGAAGAAAGGGAAGTGGCATTAGGGATCTTACATCAAAGTTAGAGGTAAAATTTGGTTTAACCAATCCACAAATTTCAGTTGTTGAGGTAGAAGTACCAGAACTAAATCCGAAGATAATGTGCAACAGGTTGGCACAACTCATTGAAAGAGGCACTGCTTTCAGGCGAGCTGCTTTGTGGACAGTGAATACCATAAAAAACGCTGGCGCACTCGGCGTTGAAGTGACCATTTCCGGAAAGTTACGTAGTGAAAGGGCTCACTTTGAGAAACATTCTTCTGGGATTATTCCAAAAAGTGGCAATATGGCTGATAGAGTCGTGCGTGAAGGGATTACGCATGTCCTAACAAAGATGGGAATAATGGGAATTAGACTGAAAATTGCGATAAAAAATGCCACACCACCAGAGTTTGAACTAATAACTAACTTTAAAGATCATAGCAATCAAAAAAACCAACAAGATATCAGTAGTTTTTCAGTTTCAAATGAAAGTGAACCTCCCGATCCTAGTGAAACAAAACCACAGAAAGAAATATTAGAAAATAAGGGAGAGATAAATAAATAATTGTCAAGAAATCGAACTAAGACATTAAGACAATTTAACGATGAAGATTTAAAAGACAAATTAAGTGATTTAAAGGTAGATTTAGCTAAACTTCGTTCTGAATCGATCAAGGGGACTCTAAAAAAAGAAGCTGGAGTTATTAGGTGGAAGAGAAGAGACATAGCGAGAATCCTTACCCTGATGAATGAAAGAACTGGAGCTAATAGATAAAAAATGAAAACAGGGGATCTTATTCATTTGGACGAATATCTCGGTAGATTTGTTAACATTACTAAATCCAGAAATACAAAGAATTCAAACAGGTCAGGTACTATTGTGAATGAAACTAAGAACATGTTATACTTGATTAACCATCAAAACAAATGCATTATAAGGATACCAAAAAATGAAATCTGCGAATATGTAATTTGCCATGCAGGTGAAACATATACACTTGATGGCAAGCGATTATTAGGCAGACCAGAGGAACTAGTTAACATATTAAAGTGATTATTATGGCTAAGAATATTGGTATCCAAGTAAAAGCTCCAAAGAAAACATGCACTAATAGATATTGCCCATTTTGTGGGTCACTATCACTAAGAGGAAAATTGATAGTAGGGACGGTAGTTAGTCATAAAGGAAAAAACATGGTTGTAGTAGAGCGAGAATATTCTAGATTTGTGGACAAGTATAAAAGGTATGAGAGAAGCAAATCAAAAATTCACGCATTCATATCTGACTGCATGGATGTATCTGACGGAAACAAAGTTAAAATTGCAGAATGTCGACCCTTGTCAAAAACCATCTCTTTTGCTGTTGTGGAGGTAAGTGAATAACTTTGTCAACTAAATCAAGAGCCGTATCTTCAAGAGGAGTAGAAGAATTTAGACCATATGTTACTAGAGCACTACCGCTATATGCTAATCTCGTTTGTGCAGACAATACTGGTGCAAAAATATTACAAATTGCTCAAGTAACTCGATATAAAGGAAGACATTCAAGGCTACCTGCAGCCGCTGTCGGTGATTTCGTCACAGTTACAGTAAAAAAAGGACCTGCCGAACTCAGAAAACAAATTTTTGGAGCTGTCATAGTCAGACAGAAATATCCAATTAGGAGGTTGAATGGTGTCCGAGTATCTTTTGAGGATAATGCTGCAGTTTTGGTTACCACAGAAGGCGAAATTAAAGGAACAGATTTGAAAGGGCCAGTAGCTGCAGAAGCTGCTGAAAAGTGGCCAAGAATTGCTAACTTAGCATCTATGATTATATAAGTGAAAGAAATGAAAAGAAAATCAAATAATATATGTTCAAATTTATCAAATAATTTGAAGAAGGAATACAATACGAAGAGTTTGAGAATCGTTAAAGGCGATACTGTCAAAATCATGCGAGGCGAATATAAAGGGGTAGAAGGAAAGGTAGAGAAACTCAATACCGTAAAGGGAAGATTAAGCATAGAAGGTGTTCAAAGAGAAAAAATCAAAGGTGGACAAGTTAAAGTTCAAATTCATGCTTCCAATGTTCGTATTACCTCATTACACCTCGATGACAAATATCGAAAGAATAAGATCGGAAATCAGGAACAAATTAATAAATCGTCAAGAAAACAAACAGTGAATACACCTGAAAAAAATGAGGAAAAAAGTGAAAATTAAATGGTAAAAAAAAGTGGTAGTACTAAATTAAAAAGACAAATGGCACCTAAATTCTGGGATATTAAGCGTAAAGAATCACCTTTCATTCTGGCACCCAGACCTGGCCCATATGCAAAAACAAAATGCTATTCGATCGGCGTATTAATTCGCGATGTTTTGCATTAAAAAGTGGTAGTACTAAATTAAAAAGACAAATGGCACCTAAATTCTGGGATATTAAGCGTAAAGAATCACCTTTCATTCTGGCACCCAGACCTGGCCCATATGCAAAAACAAAATGCTATTCGATAGGCGTATTAATTCGCGATGTTTTGCATTTGTGTTCAAATTTAACTGAAGCTAAGAGAATCTTAAACTCGGGACAGATTAAGGTTGATGGCAGAATTAGGAGAGACGAGCGTTTCGGTGTGGGAATTATGGATATCATAGAGATAGTACCGAGTGGTATCACATATAGATTGGTGCCAAAAGGTTCAAAATTACTAGTCCCCACTCAAACAGCAGAAAAGACAATCAAACTATTAAAAATCACCAGTAAAGTGAGTTATCGAGGAAATAAAATCCAATACGGGTTTCATGATGGTAAAACCTTGATATCGGACAATAAAGATATGAATGTTGGTGATTCTTGTTTAGTAACGATTCCTTTAATAAAAATAGAACAACATATAAAATTCGAGAATGGATGCAATATTCTTGTGGTTCAGGGTGAAAACGCAGGCAAAATTGGAAAGGTGGAAGAGATTAAGGATGGTATGTTTTCGTTACCTAAAAGAGTAGTATTAACACTTGATGAAAAAACCGTGGAATTGCCGGTGGACATAGTAATGCCTGTTGGTGTTGAAAGGCCTGTATTAGAGGTGTTGGTTAATGAGTGAAAATAAGATAAACCCTATGAAAGAAATTCACATATCTAAAGTGGTAATTAATATTGGTGTAGGTAAATCGGGAGATCCTGTTGAGAAGGCTAAAAATGCTTTATCTGAGCTAACTGGAAAGACTCCAAGTGTGAGGGGGGCAAAAAAGAGCGTTCGAGACTTTGGGATTCACAAAGGCGAGCCTATAGGTGCAATGGTTACCCTAAGACGAACAGATGCCACAAACTTTTTAAGACGAATAATGGAATCTAAGAGGAATGTGATAAAGAATTCATCATTTGATAATAATGGTAATATATCTTTTGGAATCCATGAACATATTGATATTCCTGGTACAAAGTATAATCCTGATATTGGTATATTTGGAATGGACGTATGTGCCGCTTTGACTAGACCTGGTTACAGAATTTCAAAAAGGAGAAATCCCGGTAAGATCGGCAAGAATCACAAAATTACAAAAGACGAGTCAATTGAATTCTTCAAGGCTCACTTCGGAGTTGAAGTCAATTGAAAATTAAAATAAGAGACTACGCTCTCACCGGAAGGAAGAAGTTAGCACACGGCAAGGGTACTCGATGGTGTAAAAGGTGTGGATCCTTTAGTGGTATGATATGTTCCTATGATCTTATGCTATGCCGAAGATGTTTTAGGGAAGTTGCCTTCTCATTAGGGTTTAGGAAATACGAATAGGTGATTATTGAGTGCCGGCATTAAATATTTTATCTAATCTATTCACCACTTTGTATAATAATGAGATGCGGAGAAAACGTGAATGTATAGTTTTGCCCGCGTCAAAATTCTCAAGTGAAGTTTTGAGGGTGATGCAAAAACAACGATATATTGGAGAATTCGAACAAGTCGATGACGGGAGATTGGGTAAGTTTAGAATACAACTTTTGGCTAAAATTAATAAATGTGGGATTATAACTCCCAGATTTAGTGTGAAGAAAGATCGATACTTGGATTGGGAACGCCAGTTTCTACCATCATATAATATGGGTATATTAATAGTGTCTACCAGTAAAGGAATTATGTCTCACCATGATGCCCAAAATGAAGGTCTAGGAGGTGCACTTATAGGATATGTCTACTAAGCCAGAATTTTACACAAATGAGATCGTTATTCCAGAAGGGGTAACGATTAATAAGGATCAGAACCTCATTACCGCAACCGGTACAAATGGAAAAGTTCAAAAAGATTTTACGAAAATTCCAGCGTTAATAGATATTAGTGATGAAAAAATTACAATAAGATCTTATGGGAATAGAAAAAGCGATTTTGCGTTGGTCAATACAGTGCATAGCCTTATTAGAAACATGATCAAGGGATCTACAACAGGATTCACGTATAAATTAAAAATAGTATTTGCACACTTTCCCATATCCGTCAAGATAAAGGGTCATGAAGTCTTTATTGAAAACTTTTTTGGAGAACGATCCGCGAGGATATCTAAGATACTTGGGAAGGAAACTAAGGTTACTGTTCAAGGAGATGATATTTTGATTACAGGACCAAATATCGAACATGTATCTCAAACAGCTGCAAATATAGAATCTTCTACAAGGATAAAAAATAAAGACTCCAGGGTGTTTCTTGATGGAGTATACATATACTCCAAAGCCTAGAACACTAAGAAGTAATCTATCTATTATTGTTGGAATGAGTCAGATTTGATCATAACGTTTAGTTTCTGATCAGAAGAACAAGGTAGTAAACATAACATTTATTTATTCTTTACATTTTTTATTTACATAGTGCCGCTGTAGCTCAGCTTGGTAGAGCAAATTCATGATGGATGCATTGTGAAGCTTAACTGGCTGTTAACCAGTAGGTCATCAGTCCGAGTCTGATCAGCGGCGCTTTGATTTGGTTAAAACGAAACTATGTCTAGTGCTATCGCATCAGATAATAAATAAATGTGTCTGTTCCCTGAAACAAAATTATTTTTAATATCTATCCTAGGAACCCATCTATTTGAGGATGTGAATAGTCTTTCTTTCTTCATTCTATTTTCAAGCGCTTCTATATCTAGTTCTATCTCTTCTATCTCTTCAGTTTCCAGATTCTGAATTATCAATAATATTTTCTTAATTAATACCCTGTCCCCATTTTTAGAGAAGTCGCGACTTCTTTCATCTTCTTCGATGATTTTTATTTTAATCTGCTTTCGATTTAGTGCATCTCTACTCATAAGCATTCTATCACTCAAATATCCTTCATACCCCATTGCGAATCAATGTACATAAGTTGTTAATAATTATTTTAATCTTTTAACTCTAATTTTGGAGAATTCTAAGTCTAATTTGTTATTTTTGACGCCAACTTGGGAAATTCTAATTCTGTCATAAGGTAATACACTTTGATCAACGCTCCCAATGATTCGTATACCTGAAAATTCGCCTATGCCATAATATCCTACTAAATCTGGAAGATTAGAAAATGATTTTTCGAGCAAAATACCTTTTCTATTCATTTTTCTAAAACCAGTCTTATTAAAACAGAAATTGCAATAACGATTTGGCGGCCAGATATGGATTTTACAATTGAAGCAATACGTCGTAAGCAAAATACCTTTCTCCGCATAGTTTATAATAATATCAATTAATTTCATTATAAGTTATTTTTGAAGAATTATTACTGTACTGGAGGTACCTGCGGCGGCCATATTGTGAACCAGACCAATCTCGCAGCCTTCTTTTTGTCTTAAACCTGCCCTTCCTTGTAATTGTAGCACTATTTCGTTGGTCTGATCGATCCCGGTCGCGCCGATGGGATGGCCGCATCCGAGTAGCCCTCCCCTCACGTTAGTATAAAGTGTGTTTTCTTTTATTATTTTTCTTCCCTGACCCTTTTCCACAAATCCCAAGTCTTCATAGGCCAAGAGCTCAAGAATTGTAAATGCATCATGTATCTCTACGATATCAATATGTTTTGGTGTCAGTTTCGATTGTTCAAATGCCTCTCTTGCAGCTATTCTCGTAGATATTATGGAATCAAGGTCATTTGAAATAGATCCAAAGCTAGCGCCTTGGTTATTCTGGGAAATACCTCTGATCCAAACCGGTACTTCAGTCCTCTTTGCCTTTGCTTCTGACAAGAGGAGTATTGACGACGATCCCTCGCAGGGATAACAACAGTCAAACTTTTTTAATGGTTCTACCATCATTTTTGAATTAATTATTGATGAATAAGTAAATTGTTTGTCATAGAATAACGCATTTTTGTTCTTATTTGCACTGGCATGATTTTTCAATGAAATAATTGCTAAATCTTCTTCAGTAGTTCCATACTTTCGAAAGTGGTTTTGGGCATATAATGATGCCCAGTGAATTGGCATATCGTATTGTCCTCTTGAGGCATCCCAAGTTAGCTTGTTACCTTGACTGTCTTGCTTTTCTGTGCCTGTTACTAATACTGCATCACATAATCCCGATTTTATCAATGAGTAGGCCAGCATGATACCGCTGGTCCCTGAATTACATAGATTTTCAACCTTGGTGGAAAATTTTGGTCTGATGCCTATCATTTCTGATACAATGTTACCCAAATATAGATCGTTTGAGCTACTTGATACAATTAGACCATCAATTTCAGCTTTTTGAATTTGTGTTTTCCCAAGTAGGTCCACTATGGATTTAGTAGCTAACTCAGCAGGCGTAAAATCTGATGCCTTGGTAAATTTTTGAGTATTGGTAGAATCAATTGCTATTTCCATAACTCTATAAAATCCTTGTAGTTTAGATCGCCATTAGTATCTTTTACAGGATTCAATTGTAATATTGGTAAATCGATACCGATTTTTTTCCAACGTTTGATCTGACTATTGCAATCATTTATAGAACCTGCAATAACAAAGTCATCAAGCATCTCATCTGTAATGTTCCTAATTGACTCTGATAGACCATATTTGTTGTAATCATTGTAGATTCTTTCAACTACTGACTTGTATTTTGTTTTCATCAATGATTCATAGTAGATCCTGCTCACTGATATGTAAAAGGCTAAAGTTCTGGCTGCTCTCAGAGCAGCTTTCGTAGGATCTTTATTTGAAACAGAAGTTATGATTACAAAGGCCTTCATGAATTCTTGATTTTGATTTTCAATTTTGATGCTCTCAATAGCCTTCATTAATTCATCTCTTGGTTTTAGGTAGAGGATGATTCCATCTGCATACTTTGTAGCTACCTTGATCATTCCAGGATTTACAGCAGCAACATAAATAGGAATATCATCTCTTGAGTGCTCAAGTAATTTGAAATTCCTAATAACGACGGTATCTCCATGATAGTTAACTTTTTTCGATTTTAACAACAATTTTATCGATTGAACGTATTCTTTCATTCTGATTAACGGCTTTTCAAATTTGATACCATGAAGGTCTTCCACCAAGACAAAAGTGCTGGTACCAAGGCCTAAAATAGTTCGTTTATTAGATAAGTTATCTAATGAAATTCCACCCATACCGATTGTCGCTGGGGATCTAGAATAGATATTTACAATAGAGGTTCCTAATTTCACTCTCTTTGTAACTTGAGATATGGCCCCAAGGGTTGAAAACGCCTCTTTCCCCCAAGACTCTGGAGCCCATATGGAATGAATGTTTTCATTTTTATCTACTATTGAAGCAAATTCAAGGATTTCTCTTGACTTTAACAATGATCCAATACTATAACCTATTTTTTCCTTCATATTTATTTTGAATTTATCCTTGATAGTTCTTTAGATGATTCTTCTATATCTTTGTGAGAATCAATTGATTTCCAAAATGACTTTTCAAATTTCTTTGCTTTCAGTTTTTGTTCATTTGCCATGGCAGGCAGTGCTGTTGTTTCAATATTTCCCTTATCGGGTAAGAAGTCAAAAATTTCTTGGTTAAAAAAATAGATACCCGCGTTAATCCACTTATCTATTATATTCGGTTTTTCCTTAAATCCAGTTACAAATTGCTGATCATTAAAATCTACAATCCCATATGGGCTTCTTAGAGGAACAACTGCAATAGAGTTATAATCATTCTTGTGAGATAAGATATTAAAATCTATATTGGTTAAAATATCGCCATTAATCATAAAGAAGCCATTTTTTTCATCCTTTAGGAGAGCTTGTGTATTTTTTAGAGCACCCCCGGTACCTAACGGTTCCTCTTCTACCATATAGGCAACCTTTACCTTGAACTTGTTTCCACTTGCGATATGATTTATTATTTGTTCTTTCAAATAGCCAACACAAATGATGATTTCCGTTATATTATTTTTAGATAATAGTTTTATTTGCCACTCGATAATAGGTTTTCCTAAGATTTCTATCATTGGTTTCGGGCGGTTATCTGTGATTGGTTTAAGTCTCTTACCAAACCCTCCAGCTAATATTACTCCTTTCAAAACAAACTTACTGATTTGATTTAAAATATATTTTTTCCTATTGCCACCATGAAAAAGGTTACCTATAATAGGAATTTATATCATCTTTGCTAGAATAAGAGTATTGTAGCCTATGTTAATAGTGTTATTACTATGTTAATAGTGTTATTACTATGTTAATAGTGTTATTACTATGTTAATAGTGTTATTATTCAATACATAGGAAATATTTCATAATTCGAATTATGAAATAAGATCAAAAAAAGCCTTAATCTCTGAGTAGCTTTGCAATATTCTCTAATAAAGTATAGATTTGTTCTTGTTTATGGTTTGTATTTAACGATATTCTTAGGCGTGCCTCATTCCTCTTGACAGTTGGATATCGTATGGCATGAACAAAGAAATGCCGTCTTAAAAGTTTTCTAGAGATTTCTAAGGCTTTTTTTTCAGAACCAATCAAAAGTGGAATTATCGGACTTTTTTCGACATTTCGACTGTTGATTTTTTGTTCATGGGCTATTTTGTGAAAATACTCAATATTGCTATATAACTTTGTCTGGAGATTTCCAATCTTTGCAATCTGCAAAGACATCATAGCTATCTCGGCCAAGGAATCTGGAAGTGCAGAGGTAAAAATAAATGGTCTTGATTTGTTAATCAAGTAGTCTCTTACTAACTTCGAACAGCTAACATAACCTCCGAAACAACCTAGTCCCTTGCTCAGACTACTTATATGAATATCAACTGCTTTATTAACTCCGAAATGGCTAGGTGTTCCACCATAATCCTTTAACCTGCTGTTACCTATAATAAAGTCTCCATGTGAGTCGTCAACTATGAGTATGCAATTATTTTCATTAGAAATCCGGGTAATTTCAGTTAAGTTGGCCATATCGCCGTCCATACTGAATATTCCTTCAGTTATTATTATTTTTCGTTTGTTACCATGTTTTCTTATACTCTTTTCTAGTTCATCTATATCATTATGAGGAAAGGGATGAATTTTGCTTGAGGTCAACTTACATCCGTCTATTATGCTCGCATGATTCAATTCATCGCTATAAATAATAGTTTCTTTATCCGAGACACATCCTATGACTCCTAAATTTGCCATGAATCCTGTTGGATAGAGCAAAGATGATGTAGTTTTCCTATGCTTTGATAGAACCTTCTCCAAGTTTTCTAAACTTTCCGTATTTCCGCTAATTAATCTTGAGCTACATTGTGA